>JACNFS010000107.1 GCA_014384515.1 Dehalococcoidia bacterium
TGGCTTTACCTCTTCGTCTGCGCTGGTTATAATAGCTCTTGAAAACTGTGATTCCAATCAGCGCCGAAGTCTCCAACCATCAAATAGAAGGGAATACTTGAATGAACCTGGTGCAAGTGCTTAAGCGATGTGAGGTGTTTGTGGGCCTTGATGACAGTGACCTGGAAAAGATAGCTGGTCTATCTTCCTGGAGGAGCAACACCTATCGTGCGGGTGAGTTCATATTCTATGAGAATACTCTAGCGAAGGATTTTTGTATCCTGGACAGAGGAGAAGTAAGCCTCGTAGTGGCGCTGCCTAAGGAAGGGTCAAAGGAAGTGACACAAACCCCGGTGGATACCATCACCAAGGGAGACGTTTTTGGGTGGTCGTCCCTGGTAGCCCCTCATTATCTAACCATGTCTGCAATCTGTGTCAAGCCCTGTTCCGTGGTGGCGGTCAACGGTGCTGAGCTTAGCCAATTGTTTGATACCAACTCTTCCATTGGTTATGAAGTGATGAAAGGACTGGTGCGCGTAATCGGAGCGAGATTGAGAGACCTTCGAGGTAGGCTTGTTGGCAAAGGAAAACTGCGGTCGGAAGAAGAAGTCCGCGCCGAGCAGCTACCTTTTTAGCAGCCTTTCCACCCTCCTCAACAACTCTTCAGGAGACACCGGCTTATCCACATAGTCCTCAGTATCCAGAGTGAGTCCTTGACTGACACTCAAGGAAGTCTCCCCTACCCTTTGCGAGAAGCTCGTCAACATCAAGACAGGGATCTTGCTGAGTTCAGAGTCTTTCTTGAGTTCCTCAGCAGCGTTGAAGCCGTCCTTGACAGGCATTATTATGTCCAAGATGATCAAATCGGGCCTATCTCGCCTTGCCTTTGCCAATCCTTCGTCCCCATTGTACGCAACGATCACTTCATAGGGCTTGCTCTCTAGAACCAACTTCGTTGCTTCCACGAAGTCTTGATCATCGTCAACAAGAAGAATCTTAGCTTTATCTTTCATTGCTCTGCTACCTCCTTGAAGCATTCCCCTTTAAGTTAGACTCGCTGCTTTCGCCCAAGTAGCTTTTCCACCGAGGCAAGCAGAACCTCCGGTGATATGGGTTTTTCCAGGTAGTCGTCCGCGCCAAGCTCCTGGCCAGTTTCCAGTTCATAGCGACGGCGGCTGGCCTCTTCTCGTACTGAACTCAAGATAAGGATAGGCATATCCTGGTACTCCGACCACTTTGGCTCTTTGAGTTCCTTGTAGACAGCAAAGCCATCCATCTTGGGCATAAGAAGATCAAGTATCAGTAGGTCCGGTTTTTCTGCGCCAAGTCTATCGAAACACTCGATACCGTCCTGAGCAACAACTACCCGGTAGTCCTGAGATTCCAAAATCATGGTTACCACGTCTAGGATATCAGGGTCGTCATCAACTACTAGAACCTTTTTGCCTACCATTGACCTCTACGTTCTGCGGAATTATATCAAACAACCTCACAGCAGTCCAGATTCTGCTGCAGAGGAAACAAAGCCTTTTGAGCTGCACAGGCACATAGCACTAGCTACCTGTCCACTTGTAATCTCTTGGGCAGCGCGAAGCAGAATTTGGTCCCCTTGCCGGTTTCAGGACAGGGGCTCTCAACCCATATCCTGCCCCCGTGAGCTTCTACGATTCTCTTCGAAATAGACAACCCCAACCCGGTTCCTGAAGTCTCTACATTGCTGGCTCGGAAGAAGTCTTCAAAAACTCTGGGCAACTCATCAGGAGCAATGCCACAGCCGGTATCCGCGACTTCAACCAGTATCTCTCCACCTGCCTCTCGAGCTCGTATGACCACCTCACCTTCAGTAGTATAGCTGATAGCGTTATTCACAAGGTTGGCTATCACTTGTTGCAGCCTCGGGGGAGAGCCATTTATTGGAGGTAGATCGGGCGGCATGTCCACTGAGAATTCTATTCCTCTCTGTTTTGCCAGGCTAGAGCCCTCCTCGGCAAAGCAGTCTACTATTTGGACCAGTGATGTCTCCTTCATTTCCTGAACCAACTGGTCCATCTCAATGCGAGGAATATCCAGAAGGTCGCTGATGAGTTTAAGAAGCTCGGTAATCCTCTGGCTAGATCTCTCCATCATGTGTTTTTGCTTCTCATTGAGCTCGCCAACAAAGCCACCAAGCATCACGCTCAAGAAACTCTGTATGGCGGCGAGGGGAGCTTTCAAGTCGTGAGCAGCAATACCAATGAAGCGAAGAAATTGATTCTTTTCCTCCTCCAGATTGCTCCGCTCAATTCTGCACGTAGCCAAATCCTTATCTACTGACTCATGTAATTCTGCTCTCTCTAGGGCAACAGCTCCCAAGTTAGCCAGGGCACCGAAGAAGTCCATCTCTTGAGCAGAGAACCTACGGCGTTCCGAGGTATAAATGCGCACAATGCCAATAACCTTACCACGCCGCATGAGAGGAAGAGATAACATGGATACCACGCCTTCCATTTTTGCCTGTTCCCGGTACTGAACCCGAGAGTCACTAGCAGCATCAAGAATTGCCACTGGTTCACCACCGAGGGCCTGTTCAATAGCAGCGTCTACTCTTACCGGTCCCTTTCGAACGTACCAATCGCTCAAACCATAGGCTATAGTGTGCATCAACTGTTTCTGGTCTGGGGTAAGCAACATTAGCGAACAGCCCTTAGCCCCCGCTGCGTTACAGAGAGCTTCCACAATAGTCTGCAGCACCTCATCAGGCGCTAAATCAGAATTAAGCTTCTGAGCGATATCGTAGAGTACCTTGTAGCGTTGTCCTACTTTCATCAGTTCAGTATCCGCTGATAGCCCAATGCTGTGGCCAGTCGCCCGACAGGTACTCCCAGCGTGGACGGAGACTATGTACCTGCAATCAAGCTCAAAGCAACTGGAACCAAGTAAGAGTCAATGGGACCATGAACCAGCAATTTGGATAACCCTATCGTTGTCCCCTCCCATTGTCATTCCCGCCACGTAGACACCTCGAAATCTGAAATTCAGTGAGGGCATTTGGCACGAATTGGCCTCTAGTTAAGCGTATACGGAACCACAGAAGTTTGTCAAGCCCCCAGGGGTTTGGGCTGTATGAGAACTCTGCGATTATTCAATTCGTCTTGTTCCACTTGAACCGCGAGTTAGCCGAAGGCCACAAAGGTATGTTTCCAGGAAAGGACTTTTTGATTTGAATTGCCTGCCCCCGTCATGTCAAATTGGCCAAGAAAGCGTCCGCTCGTCCCTTTTCCTCGGCTACCTTAAGAACAAGCAACTTGTTTTGCTCGTATTCGGGTCGTAGATAATTCGGTAAGCCCAGCCTATGCTGGAGCTGTACCCACATTGGCAGCTCCTGCCTTGAAGCGCTGACCCAGCGCTGCCGAGGCGCGGTACGCCTCCACCTGCCGTCGCTTTTCAGCGGCGTTCCACCCTAGGAGACGCCCCATTTCCTCGGCCACCGTCTCTACTGCGTCCAGCCCCTGACACGGGCCGAGACCCACTACGCTA
>JACNFS010000214.1 GCA_014384515.1 Dehalococcoidia bacterium
CAACCAGGGTTGGAATCGAACCATAATGGAATTGAAAGATAATACTCAGCGCCATGCACGATTTCGGCATAGTTTTTGGAATCGAACCGTAGTGGAATTGAAAGAACAAGAGTAGCCCAAGTATAATAGCCAATAACCGGCAAGAGAACAGGTTAACTGTCAGGCCAGGATGAAAAATAGAGTAGCTATAATTGGCTGTGGCGCTGTCAAGATAGGCAAATACCCAGACAGGGCAGAGAGTGAGTTGGCTCTGGAAGCTATCAGGTTAGCTCTAGAAGACGCCAACATATCCAAGGAGCAAATAGAGGGGCTATTCACCACGCCTGACCTTGTGGGCAACATAGGACTTCAGACCAACCTGCTCTGTGAATATATGAGAATCGCGCCCAAGCTTATGGCTGAAATATGCTGCGGCGCTATAGCCGGCGCGCTGGCAATAAGATGCGCCATGAATGAGATTATGCTAGGGCGTATAAATCTCGCCGTCTGCTATGGGGCAGAGAGGGAAGCTTCAATCGGCTGGTTTAAGGGATGGGGCTCAGGGAAGGGCTCAACTATGCTTGAGCCAGTTGCCTTACAACCCTACGGAAGCGGCGGCATCATCTGGACTTACGCTTTATCAGCTCGCCGTTACATGCACGAAACCGGTGCCAAAGAGGAACACTTTGCTTTAGCATCGGTAAGAAATCGAAACAATGCTGCGGGCAATCCTCTAGCTACTTTCACAACACCTATTACTGTCGACGACGTCATGAAATCTGCACAGCTTTCCTCGCCCATAAAGCTTCTGGACGCAGCAGCTTCTCGGGATGGCGCTGCCGCAGTTGTAGTCGCCTCCGCAGAGCTTGCCAAGAGAGTCTGTGACAAACCCGTCTATATCCTTGGCTGGGGGCAGTATCATGACAACTCCTGCCTCATCCCCGTAGACAAGTGCAACAAATCAATCAGCACTTTCGTGGCTACAACTCGGGCGGCTGAGGAAGCGTTCAAGACAGCCAATATCACACCTGGAGAAGTAGATGTTGCCCAGCTCTACGCCCCTTTCAGCCCTCACGAACTAATGATTCCGGAGGACATAGGCTGGTTCGATAAAGGTGGGATGATAACAGCTATAGAGAAAGGAGATACCGAGGTTGGTGGTAAGATACCTATCAACACTGACGGCGGGCTTTTGTCCCGCGGACATCCCTGGGCAGTCACCCCCATCTACGAGACCATCGCCATAGTTAAGCAACTGAAAGGCGAAGCTGGAGAGAATCAGGTGGATGGAGCCAGGATAGGCCTTGTGCACTGTGAAGGCGGCATGCTGAACAATGCCCTGGTTATTATCCTAGGGAGCGATGGGCATGACTAGCCACAAACCTAACTTCCTGTGGCCAACCAACGTAAACTATTTGTCTACTAAGGGATTCTGGGAAGGCTTGCGAGGAAGACAGCTTTTGGCGAGAAAGTGCCACCGCTGCGGTGAGATGTTTTTCCCACCCAGATCCCATTGCCCGCAATGCCTGGGACACGACTTAGAGTGGGTAGAGCTGAGTGGCAAAGGAACACTTTATAGCTGGACCGAAGTAAATATCGCCAGTCCCGAGTTTGATACTCCTTTCCTGCTCGGCCTCGTGGATTTGTCACAAGGCATAGGTCGAATAGCAGCTAAGATCGTTGGGGCTGAGGCCCACCAGCTAAGGATCGGCATGCCGGTAAAGATTACCTATGCTGATGTCGGCAAGGACTTCAGCCTCTACTGCATCACTATTGAGCAATGAGGATGACTAATAGGTTCATAACACTATTCAGCCTGTGTCTAGTCTTACTAATCTGGACAGGCGCCGACTGCGTTCCTCAGCCCCCTACGCCAACACCACCACCAACTCCACCACCACCCGAATTGCCTCCCCCAGACACAACACGACCAGAGACAATCATTACCAGCACCCCAGGCGAGACTATAGACTACAATGAAGTCACCTTCGAGTGGACGGGCAGCGATGACACCACCCCAACCACCGATTTGACCTACTCCTGCTACCTAGAAGGTCACGATACGGATTACTCCCCCTTCACACTGGACACCGCCAGGACTTACTATGAACTACCTGATGGCTCGTATGTATTTTATGTCAAGTCACAGGACGAAGCCGGCAATATCGACCCAACTCCGGCGACCAGCGAGTTTACCATAGCCACCGCAGTGCCGGAAGAGGCTGAAGTTGAAGTCCCTGGTGGCTCCCAGCTACTCATACTCATCGGCAGCGAGGTCAATAGAATCGCTGTTGGTTGCGACGGCAAGACCATCTATGCCCTCGATTCCGGTAATGCCCAACTATACAAATCAGACCTCAGCGGCTACGGCTGGAACATAATAAGCGCTGGCATCGCTGGAGCGGCAACCTGGGATGAGCTAGCCGTAGCTCCAGATGACCCTGACATTGTTGCTGTAGTCACCAACGCCAGGACGGAAGTCTATATGTCCATCGACGGTGGCACTAACTTCCACGTCACCGGACTAGGCGGCAAGCTGGGTGCTGGTGAGCGCGTCCAATGCCTCGCCATCTCACCTTGTTATGGCACGCCTTCTCGGGAGCTAGCTGTTGGTACCGCCACCGGCAATGGTGGTGGCAAAGTTTGGGTCAATATAGTCAACCACTTCGCCAGCGGCTGGCAAGATATCAGCACTGGAGCTGCCGGCTGGCTACCCACAGCGCCGGCCATCTCGGGAACAGATGTTTTCGCCATCAAGTATTCACCTGCATTTGCCGCCGATGGAACGCTATTGGCCATCGTCGCCAGCGGTCCCGCCCCGGACACGGATGATACCTATCTGTATATCGGCATAAGAGACCTCGCCTCAAAGACCGCCATCTGGAATGATTCCCCACGCTATCCTATCGAAATCTGCCAATCAGGTCAAGATACGCCAGGAACACCGCTCACCTATGCCGACTTAGCTCTGCCTGCAGATTACTCGGGAGGTATGCCTTCATCACGGCATGTCTACGCCTGTTGGAGCGATAATCCCCCGGGAGTAGCTGTCGCCGGTAACGCCAATGACGATGTCTACCGCCTGGATGATACCATGTGCTATCGACTTCAGGCTCGCCCTGATATCATCTGCAGCATCGCCCACTACGGCTTCTACAGCCGGGGTAAGCTGCTAGCTGGGGCCATGATGTCTGCAAACACACCCTTTGGCTTGGCCACCCAGGTATACTGCACGCTCAACCCCCAATCGACATGTCCCGTTTGGCAAAAAAGCCTGAAACCGCCTACTGGTCCCAACGAAGCTCAAGTCGCCTGGTCGCCCAGTGGCGAAATGGCTTACTCCGGCACCAGCAGTATCGGCGGCGGAGGTAGCAATGAAAGCGCCTTCTCTCACAGCCGCGACAACGGCCTCACCTGGAACCAATGAGGACCGATTGATAGTCAGTTTGACACACAGGGGCACTTTCGTCGATAATCTTACCTTGATGTGATCAAAGCCGTTTTCTTCGACTT
>JACNFS010000215.1 GCA_014384515.1 Dehalococcoidia bacterium
AAATTGGGCTACACTATGAACAATGAGGAGGTGATGAAATGCTGGGATTTACGCTGTCAGAAGAACAATTAGCCATCCAAAAACTAGCCCGGGAGTTTACTGAGAAGGAGATTAAGCCAGTTGCCATCAAGTTCGAGAAAGATGAGGAGGGTGAATTAGCTGAAGGTGTTTTCAAGAAATTAGCCGAGGTGGGTATTCTAGGATTGCCCATTCCCAAGGAATATGGAGGCAGCGATGGTTCCAACGTGGAATGCAGCGTTGTCCTAGAGGAGCTAGCCGCAGGTTGTGGTGGCATTTCTACAGCCATTGGAGCTAGCTGGTTCGGACAGACTCCAATTATGATGGCAGCTACCACAGAGCAGCGCCAGAGATGGCTCCCACCCCTTACCAAAGACGGCAATCTATGCTGTATGGCAATGACCGAGCCCGCCGGAGGCTCTGACATTGAAAATCCCCATATGCACTCAAAGACTATAAGAACCATTGTCCGAACTGATGGCGATGATTATGTAGTAAATGGCACCAAAATCTGGCCCAGCAATTCAACAAACTCTTGTCTTTATACGGTGGTAGCTACGGTCAAACCTGAACTGGGTGATGAAGGTTCTTGCATCATCATCATCCCCGATGGCACCCCGGGACTTTCTTTCGGTAAACCGATTAAGAAAATGGGAATGGATGCTGACAGCAACTCGGAGATATTCTTTGATAATGTCAAACTGCCCAAGGAGAATTTGCTGGGGAAGGTCGGAGATGGCGCCAAGTTATTGCAACGCACGTTGATCTACAACCGAGCCGGGGCTGGTGCCATCGCCACAGGTATAGCTCGGGGTGCTTTTGAACTCGCCTTGAAATATGCCAAGGAAAGGATAACAACTGGCAAGCCGTTGATACAGCACGAAATTATTTCTGCTCTGTTCGCCGATATGGCTACCGAAATCGACGCTGCTCGTCTATTATATTTGAGAGCTGCCTGGTTCAATGCCCAGCGAGGTCTAGCCAACATGGCGTGGTCAACAATGGCAAAGGTCTATGCCAGCGACATAGCAATGAGAGTAACCACAAATGCTGTTCAGGTCATGGGCTCTTACGGTTACTCTCGAGAGGTGGGTGTAGAAAAATACATGCGGGATGCCAAGATCATGCAGATTTACATCGGAGCTAATGAGTTAATCCGTCAGGTGATTGGTGAGACACTGTAAGCTAATCGTTAAAGAGGCACAGGGTTGAGCCATACTCATTGGAAACTGCTACCTCCAGCCGGACCACCATTTGCTATAGCCGGAGTCCATCCATTAGTGGCTCAACTGCTTCACAATCGCGGTATCTCAGAGCCCTCCCAAGTCGAGGCTTTCCTTAGTGCTGACAAACGGCTGGAAGTTGACCCATTTCTCCTTCCCGACATGCATCAAGCGGTAAGTAGAACCTATCAGGCTCTGCTTTCTGGCGAGGAAATCGCCATCTACGGCGATTTTGATGCTGATGGCATCACAGCTACAGCGCTCTTGGTTCAAGGGCTATCAGAGCTTGGCGGCAGAGTCATTCCTTACATCCCGCATCGCCTCTCAGAAGGCTATGGATTGCAAGTAGCCGCTCTGGAGAAGCTCCGCAAGCAAGGTGTCAGCCTGATCATTACCGTCGATACGGGTATCACCGCTCTTGTTGAAGCGAAAAAGGCCCAAAGAATGGGAATAGACATAGTTATCACCGACCATCACCTTCCGCTGGGCTCTCTGCCATCGGCCAGGGCAGTGGTCAATCCTAAACGAAGTGATTCCGTTTATGGCTCCACTGAACTTGCTGGGGTAGGTGTCGCTTTCAAATTTCTTCAGGCTCTTATCAAGGGCAGTGGTCGAGAGCAATTAGTGGACAGGTCGTTAGACCTAGTAGCTCTAGGCACTGTAGCCGATATGGTTCCCCTGGTCGGCGAAAACCGCTACTGGGTGAAGTGCGGGCTTGAGCTTCTTAATAGTACCGAACGCCTCGGGCTTCAAGAAATGATGCGCTATGCCGGCTTAGAGCCAGGCAATCTCGATACTGAAAGCATCTCCTGGAAACTCGGACCCCGCCTCAACGCTGCCGGTAGACTCGACGATGCTACCACCAGTTACCAACTGCTCGTCACCGAAGACCCCCAGGAAGCTAGTTCACTAGCTTCAGAGCTTGAGGAAAAAAATGCCAAGCGGCGACGTCTAACCGACGAATTACTAAGTAAAGCCAGAGAGGAAATAATCGCTGCAGGGGTTGACCTTCCGTTGCTGATGGCGGGAGACAAAGATTACCCTCCGGGTGTTATGGGACTTGTTGCCGGTAGACTGGCAGAAGAATTCTACCGCCCGGTAGTTCTTTTCAGACCCGGCCCGGAGACCTGCCGCGGCAGTGGGCGCAGCATACCAGAATTCGACCTCATGGCGGCACTTGAAGACTGCCAGGACCTCCTGTCTAATTTCGGTGGGCACACCAAGGCAGCTGGCTTCTCCCTGCCAACCGATAACCTGCCTCACCTGCGAGAGCGCCTCTTCAAGTTGGCTCAAGACCAACTGGCTGGGCTCGACCTCCGTCCCCACATAGACATCGATGCCGAGGTCCTCCTTTCCATCTTTGCTCGGGAAACTTTTGAGAAGATACAACAACTAGCTCCCTTCGGCCGTGGCAATCCGTTACCTACCTTTGTCAGCCGCCAGGTTGAAGTGGTTGACCAACGCCAAATCGGCAGCAAGAATGAGCACGTGAGGCTGAAACTGAAGCAGCAAGGTATAGTCTGGGATGCCATCGGCTTTGGGTTGGGCAACCTCGCTCAAGAAATAACCCCTCGCCTGGATATCGTCTACAACTTAAGTGCAGACCACTGGAAGGGGAAGGAAAGGCTTCAACTCAATCTCCTCGATTTTGCTCCGGCGGACTGACCTCACTTAGGGACTCAGACACCAATGTCGCCGACCTGGCTCGCCACATTCTGATAATAAGCCACGGCACCGTCACCAACAGTACCACTATACCAATCAACTGAGCTTGCTGCATATGGAAAAGAAAAGGCTCTTCTCCAGGCCACCGAACAAACCTTATGCCAAGGTCACCTACAGCATAGAGCGCAAGGTAGCTAAGGAATACGGTACCCTGCGGCCTGAGCCGGCGGCGGAATCCCCAGATTATGCCAAAAGCTACCAAATTCCACAGGAAGTGGTAAATCTGCGTGGGATGAATTGGCACGCCAAGCGGAGCATAGCTGTTAGGGTTGGTATAGACCACCGCCCAGGGCACAGAGGTAGGCAAGCCGTAGCAGCAGCCGTTTATAGTACAGCCAATCCTACCTATCGCCTGCCCCAGAATGGCTCCGGGGGCGGCGATATCACCTAGTTGCCAAAAGGAAAGCTTCTTAATCCAAGCATAAATCAATACTGCCAACATGGCGCCGATAACCGCTCCATAAACAGCCAAACCCTCAAAACGAGTAATCTGCTCAGGATGAGCCACGTAGTAGTCCCACTTG
>JACNFS010000165.1 GCA_014384515.1 Dehalococcoidia bacterium
CACAAACCGTCTCAATCTTCCTGTGCGTTACGTCAGCCAGAATCTGCATCCAGGGTTCGCCCTTCGCCCCCCCGCCTATGACTCTCAGGTGTGGAAGGGGGAATTTGAAGTCGTTCTCTACGATCTCCACAATCCACCTGATATTGTAAGCCACTCCTTCATAGACAGCACGCAGCAAATTCTCACGGGTATGCTCGGCGCTCAGGTTAAGAAAGCTGGAGCGAACGTAGTGATCATTAATGGGGACTCTCTCTCCATACATCCAGGGAGTAAAGATTAAGTAATCAGAGCCTGGCGGAATCTGCCTAACCTTTTCATCCATAAGAGCGTAGACGTTAGGAATACTTGGGTCCATCTTTTCAGACTTGTAGAACTCGTCTCCAATCCATTGAAGACAGGCCCCGGCGGTTTCGCTTTCGGCAAACAAGAACGCCTTATTTGGGTCCGCCGAGTGGATAGATGCTGCTCCGTGTTTACCTTGTGGCATACGTTCTGTAACGACGCCTACCCAGCCAGATGTCCCGAGATAGACATGACCTTCACCTTCACCGACTGCACCCGACCCAACGGCGGCACAGGGAGCATCCCCAGCACCTGCATAGACCGGAGTGCCCTCCAGCAGCCCATACTCACTGGCCGCTTCTTTCGACAGCACTCCGACCTGGTCAATAGAACGGACCAGAGGCGGGAGTTTCTCGGGGTCAAGCCCGACATAACGGAAGATGCTGTTAAGCCATGTCTTCTTCTTGAGGTCAATTCCAAAGACAGAGGCGCACGTCCACTCCATAACCATGTTGCCGGTGCTGCGGTAGATGAGATAACCATCGACATCCAGAAAGCAGCACATCCTGTCATAAATGTCAGGCTCTTCATCTCTAAGCCAGAGTAATTTCGGTATGCCATCCTTCCCACCCAGGGCGGTGCCGGCAATAAGAGCAAAGACGCCAGGGCTAATGAACTTCCTCATCATGCGGCTTGCCTGCTTACCAGCCCTGTTATCAAGCCAGATTATTGCCGGTCTCAGTGCCCCCCTCTGTGCGTCCATCGGCACAATGCCGAGCATCTGCGTGCTGAAGGTAACACATAGCACATCTTTAGGCGACACGCCTGTCTCTTCCAGCAGAAGCCTCGTAGTCTGCGTCACTGCCTTCCACCAGTCCGCAGGCTCCTGCTCCGCCCAGCCAGGCTTTGGATAATCGGTCCTGTAAGACTCAGAGCGCCTGCCGTGCACAGACCCTTCAGTATCTACCAAAACCGCCTTGTTGCCGCTTGTGCCCACGTCGTGGGCGATTATGTATTTGGCCATTTGCCTACGCCTCAGGTGATGCGACTGTCAACCAAACATCTGCCGCTGACTCTGCCAGAATTGAAGCTGAGAACGCATGTGACGGAATACGAATACAAGCCTGCCCTCGAACTGCTCATGAGCCTATTATACCACTTCGGCACTACACTGCAATTCCGGGGACCGTCTCGAGGGAGTTAGAGGGAGGGGGAAGCTTACTCTCACCGCGGCCTTCTGTGATCTGTATTCTCCAAGCTCTAAATCCACAGAAGAAAAGGCGGTTTCGGATTTCTTTAGCCAGTGCTCTGGGCGAACTGCGCTCGCACAAGAGGAATGTGTTTGGTTTGTGCTAAGTTTATGCAAGCTCTGCTTGCATAGATATTGTTCAGGATTTACATATTCGAATTTCGGATTTGTCCTCCGGCGGAGAGGGAAAAACGTAGGGACGCGTCTTTAGACCTGTCCGAAAGCGGACAGACCTGAAGGTCTATTCCTACATCAGTGGCACTATATCTGCCGCAAATAAAGAACATGTAGTGCGAGGCTTTAGCCTCGCCTCAACCCCCCGGCGACCTTAAAAGGTCGCACTACATCGGTTAAATCTTTTGTGAGTATCAGGTCCCCGACCTGACCAGCTGAAAATGCAAAAGCTAAAATGTAAAATTACAAGTCAAAAAAGAGTTGAGAGGCCTAGCTCTGAGGGACAAAAATGCAAATATTGCCTTTTTGTCTGTCACTTTGATTTTTGGCTTTTATTCACCCTCACCCTCACCCTCTCCCATCAAGGGAGAGGAGAAAAACGTAGGGCCGGCTCTTCAGACCCGTTCGAGTGCTGGGGTGACGGAGAGATCCTTCGCTCAGCTCAGGACAAGCTCTGAAGATGTGTCACTACGAACTCGAAAGAAGGGCGAGGTGTCGATAACCTATTGGACGAGTAAGAAGAGTTGAAAATGGGATGGCTGACAATGTAGAATGAACGGCTGAGTTCAGGACATGAACCCATATAGCTATGAGAGTGGTCAGCTCCACTCTCACCTGCATTTGAAACAAACCACATCGAAATGGTTGCGATACGAGGTGGATTTCCCCACCGCTCATCCCACACAGTACAAAGAGAATAACACCGTCTTAGGCGAGTACTTTCAACCACGACATGCAGACAAGGCCCCGCTGGCTGTTATTGTCCACGGGTGGGGAGACCGGAGCACAATCCTGTGCAGATTCCTGGCACGAACTCTAGTTAAGAAGGGAATAGCCTGCTTCATCCTGTATTTGGTGTTTCACTCCAGACGCATGCCAGAAGTTGTAAGAAACCGGCTTCCTGTCCTTACCCCCGAGGAGTGGTTTGAAGGCTACCAGATTTCGGTAATTGATGTACGTCAGGTGGTAGATTGGGCAAGCGACAGACCCGAGATAAACGGGGGGCAGATAGCAGTGGTCGGAATAAGCCTTGGTGGACACGTCTCTGCCATAGCAATGGGCGTGGACGAACGCATCGGGGCAGGCGTGTTCCTGGTCTCAGGAGGGAATGCAGAAAAGATTACCTGGTTGAGTAGGAATGAAGCTATCAGAAAGGGACATACCTGCACCGAGGCCGAATGCCACCGTATCCACAGCCACTATCCACAATATCTGGCGGAGGTAGCCGAGAAGGGGTTGGAGAATGTTACCCCCGTCAAGGAATGCTTTTGGACTGACACCTTAACCTTTGCCCCCTATCTGCGAAAACGTCCAATTCTGATGATAAACGCACTTTGGGACAAGGCTATCCCAAAAGAGGCTACGCTCGACTTTTGGGAGGCATGTGAGAAACCTGCCATCAAATGGTTCCCCGGCACTCACGCCACCGTCTGGCTGTGGTATCCCTTAATCGGGAGGAAAATCGCTGGTTTTCTCACATCAACTTTTGGCATGCAAGGCCAACGCTCGGCCTGAAATGTAAGGACAGCACCTCATCTTCGTGTTGGTTAAGATTCGAACCCCAAGAGCGAAACCACAAGCCACTCCATGTCAAAGTTGCCTTACGCGTGCTTTGTTGCTACAATGGTGGTCGCCTTCAGGACAATCCTCCAGGTAGCGAAAGGCAAGCTAAGAAACTCACCTTGGACAATAAGCCAGTTGGCATAGCAACAAAGTTCAAATCCCTGTTTGATCCTCGCTCGGTAGCCTTTCTGGGAGCCTCCAGTGACCCAAAGAA
>JACNFS010000216.1 GCA_014384515.1 Dehalococcoidia bacterium
TTAGGAGAGGCATTATGAAAAAAGTACGTGTGCTGCTGGCCGAGGATCACTCGGTAGTGCGGGAGAGTATCTGCCAGCTTTTGGAGCGCGAAAGTGACCTGGCGGTAGTCGGGCAAGCTGGAGACGGTAAGGAGGCGGTTGAGCTAACACGACGGCTGAGACCCGACGTTGTGGTTATGGATATAGCCATGCCTGAACTAAGTGGCATCGAGGCCACCAAGCTGATAAAGACCAATAACCCATCAACGGCGGTACTTATCCTGACCGCCTACGACTATGACCAGTATATTTTTCCCCTGCTCGAAGCTGGTGCTTGTGGCTACCTGCTGAAAGAGGTGAGCGGCCGAGAGCTAGTCGAGGCTATCCGTGCTGTGCACAAGGGAGAGTCAGTGCTCCATCCCGTTGTCGCCCGTAAGGTGGTAGAACGGTTCAGGCAACTGGGCAAGGCCGAGGGCAGGGTCTCTGACCTGCTCACCGAGCGGGAGACTACCATACTCAAAGCAGCAGCCAGGGGCATCAGCAATAAGGAGATCGCCGAGGAATTATGTTTGAGTGTGCGCACTGTGGAGGCTCACCTGGGAACCATCTTCAATAAGTTGGGCGTTGGCTGCCGGACCGAGGCAGTGATTCATGCCCTAAAGAATGGCTGGTTACTATTGGAGGACATCCCTTGAAACAAAGTGCGGCCGCATTGAGGAGATATGCTAAAGGGTTCATCAGGATGGCTGACACAAGTGAAAAGGGCTCTACGCAGTCCCCATTTTTGGCTGATATTCGCCTTATTCATAGGCTGCGGTGTCCTTCACTACGTTGAGCACATCGGAATCACGGACACAGCTTCTCCCAGCTTCCATTTCGGTTTAGCTCGGCATGCTTTTGACCGCATATTGCTTCTAGTGCCCATAATATACTCCGGCCTTATCTTCGGGCTTGCAGGAGGGTTAATCGCTTGCCTAGTTGCGTTATTCTTGATGCTACCTCGTGCGCTCCTCATTTCGCCTAGCCCTGCGGATGCCCTGCTTGAGACTGCCGGCATAATTCTAGTTGGTATTCTTGCATGCTTATGGTTCAGAGCTCAGGCGAAAAGAGTAAGAGCTGAAGAGCAACGCAAACTGGCGTTGGACATGATGGACAAGGCACAGCAGAAGCTTCGGTCGCAAGTTCGGATGACTATGCAACACCAAGAAAGACTAACTACCTTGAGCGCTATTTCGAGCCTGCTTGCTGAGCCCTTGGAGCTGGAGCGTACTCTTCGTATAGCTATCGATATGGCTATGAAAGTCATGAGAGCTGATGCCGTCCTAGTATTCCTGCTTAACGAACAAACAGACGAGCTGGTACTCACGGCTTATGAAGGAGTATCCCAACAGCTTGTCCAAGACCTAGGCAGGGTAGGGTTCAGTGAAGTCTTCAACGGGCGAGTAACTGAGAGCGGAGAAGCAGTGGTATTAGACAATAGTCGTGGCCCAAGATCATTCGGGAGCGCGGCAAGGCAAGAAAACCTACAATCGCAGCTCATTGTGCCCGTGAAGTCCAAAGGCAAAGCTGTTGGTGCTCTGTGGATAGCTACTCACCGCCAGAAGGATTTCCCCCCCGAGGATACAAAGCTCTCAGTAGCCATTGCCAACCAAATTGGCGCTGCCCTGGAGAACGCTCGTCTCTATGAGGCAGCTTGTCAAACCGCTGAAAGACTCTATAAGTCAGAGAGAGAGTATAGAAGCTTATTCGAGAATGCTCACGATGCCATTTGGTTTCATGATTTCGATGGCACTATCTTGGCTGCTAACAAGGCGGCAGAACGACTCACGGGTTACGATGTTGAATCTCTGATAGGCATGAACGTGGCTTGTTTTTTGTCAGAAGAGGAGCTTGAATTAGCCAAAGACGTGGGACAGAAACTAATAGGAGGCGAAGCCTTTGCTCAACCTTATGAGCAGAAGCTCGTTAGAAAGGACAACTCGCAGGCGACTTTTATGCTTACCTCGAGCCTTATTACTCTTGACGGGCAACCAGTAGGCTTTCAACATATCGCCAGGGATGTGACGGAAGAGAAACGTATGGAGGAAAACCTACGCTTCTACCTTCAACACATCACTAAGGGCCAGGAAGAGGAGCGGAAGCGCATGTCTCGCGAGCTTCATGACAGCACCGCCCAGACCCTTATCGCTATACTTCACCAACTAGAGGACTTCTTGGAGAATAAGACCGGCCTGCGTATGCGTGACACCAGGTCCTTGTGGAAGTTGCATGAGGAGGTTAGGACAGTGCTACACGAGGTGCGCCAATTTGGCCGAGACTTGCGGCCATCAATTCTGGATGACTTAGGACTAATCCCAAGCCTGGAGTGGCTATGCAGCGAGATAGGAAAGGAGAGCGGAATTGATACCAGATTGCAGGTGGTGGGTGCTGAGCGGCGCTTCTCTGCTGAAGTGGAGCTGGTGCTATTCCGCATCATTCAGGAGGCGTTAAGGAACGTGGCCAGACATTCCTCAGCCTCCCATGTGCAAATCACAGTCGCATTCAATGAGCAGACGACCCTGGTGACCGTTGAGGACAACGGCAGAGGTTTTGCCTTGCCCGAAACCATAGCTGACCTATCCCGCCTGGGTAAGCTAGGGCTTACCGGCATGCAGGAGAGAGCACGGTTGCTAGGTGGAAGCTTGAAGGTAGAATCTGAACTTGATAAAGGTACCAAGGTGATTGTGGAGGTGCCTTTGTAGAGTGAGGCGGCAGCCTACATAAACCAAAGGCTGCACAAATCGGCCCTTTGTGCAACCGAGAATGCAATAACTCCAGGCAGGCAGTGAAGACGAACCTAGGAATCCAATGAGATTGAGGAGATGCACTAGACTGTTACCCCCCTCTCTCGGGGGCCTGCCGCTGCACCTCACCAGTATATCCGCGATGATGAGCCCTCATATGCTTGCGAAGCTCGCAATGACGGCTTGCCCCAGGGCAATGCCCCCGTCATTGCACGGTACCTGTTTGTGGGTTAGCACCGAGAAGCCGGCGGGCTCAAGCAAAGCCACAACTTTCCTCAGTAGCAGCCTGTTTTGAAACACGCCACCACTCAGAGCGACTTGATTGATTTTCGTGCTTTTTGCCATCAATTGACACATCTCGCACACCATTTGGGCTACAGTATTGTGGAACTTGGCTGATATTGTGGCTTTAGGAACACCTTGATGCAAATCTTCGACTATGGCTGAAAGTAGCTCTTTCAATTGGATAATACTCATCCCATTATGCTCGATCATGGAATAGGGATAGCCGTCATTAGCAACCTTACCGCTATCATCGTAAGCTATCATCTCAAGCTCAACAGCCGCCTGACCTTCATAATCTATCTCCCCCCTAACATCTATCAAGGCTGATACGGCGTCAAAGAGACGTCCCATGCTCGAAGTCAACGGCGAGTTAAGCTCAGCCTGAAGTTGCCGCTTGATAAGCTCAATTTCAATAGCGTCGATTTGCTTTAA
>JACNFS010000218.1 GCA_014384515.1 Dehalococcoidia bacterium
AACTTCTACAGCCATCTTTCTCTCCAAGTCATATAGTAGTAGTCTACATCAACATCATATTCCAAGTTCTTTCATAGTGTCAAGTTGGCGAGATTGCCACGCTACGCTCGCAATGACACTTATAATAATTGGTGAACTTTAAGGGTCACAGCTACATTGATTCTTGACGGTTGATTCACCCACACTTCATCTCTCTCATCGAGGGCGAGGGACATAGGTACAACAAGAGGGTTTTATCTGCCGCAGCAGTGCTTGTACTTCTTGCCTGAGCCGCAGGGGCAGGGGGCATTGCGGCCGACTTTCTTGCCAGCTGCTACAGCGTCTTTTTGAGGTTGTCTTTGGGTGGGGGCTTCTTTTTTGGTCATGCTGACTCTGTAAATGGTGTGGGCAAGGTCGTGCTGAATAGTGGCCAGCAGGCTGTCAAACAAGGCGTGGCCTTCTTTTTTGTAGACGACTAGTGGGTCAAGTTGTCTCACGGATTGGAGACCTGCCCTCTGGCGCAGGTGGTCCATCGCGGTAAGGTGTTCCATCCACAAGCTGTCGATAGTTCGCAGCATTACCAGCCGTTCTAATAGCCGCATGTTCTCAGGGCCGAAATCTTTCTCTCGCTGGTCATATAGTTGCTCGGCATATTCAATCAGCTTGGGGGCGATTTGCTTCGGCTTCATCTGGGACAGAGTATTGGCATTCAGCTCGGGCGGTGGAGGAAACATGGTGGCGGCGTCCTCGATTAAGCCGGCAAAATCAGGCTCTATGAGGTCATCGTTGCAGCGCGTATTTACGAGTTTTTCGATTTCATCTCGAACCATCGACAGGATGTTTGCCTTGAGGTCAGCGCCGCCGAGGATTTTTTCTCGCTCGGCGTAGATTACTTCACGGTGCTTGTTGACCACATCGTCATAGTCAACGAGATGTTTGCGGACGTCAAAGTGGTAGCCTTCAACCTTGACTTGAGCGTTTTCTATAGCTTTGGTGACCATTGGATGTTCGATGGGTGTAGTCTCATCAAAGCCCGCCCAGTCCATAAAGCCTTTAACGCGGTCACCTCCGAAGCGGCGGGCAATATCATCTTCCAGGGAAACATAGAAACGGGAGCTACCCGGGTCGCCCTGTCTCCCCGAGCGGCCTCGGAGCTGGTTGTCAATGCGCCTGGCTTCATGACGCTCAGTACCGACGATATGAAGGCCGCCAAACTCGACCACTCTGTCGTGCTCTGCCTGCCACTCTTGGTGCTTCTTCTGCCATTCCTTGTCGTCCCCCTCGAACTCGTGCCGCTCAGGCGCTTTTCCTCCGAGTACGATGTCAACGCCGCGCCCGGCCATATTGGTGGCTACGGTGACTGCGCTTGTGCGTCCGGCCTGGGCAATAATGTCGGCTTCTTTCTCATGGTGTTTGGCATTGAGCACCTGATGGGGTACACCTCTTCTCTTGAGAAGGTCGCTTAGCTGTTCTGACTTCTCGATAGAGACTGTGCCTATGAGCACGGGCCTACCCTCTTGGTGAAGGTCTTCGATCTCTCTGGCGACAGCTTTGAACTTGGAGTCCTCATCCTTGTAAATCTGGTCAGGGTTGTCGCTGCGAATCATCGGCTTGTTAGTAGGGATCTCGACTACGTCCAGCTTGTAAATCTTGTAGAATTCCTCGGCTTCGGTGGCTGCTGTGCCGGTCATACCGGCCAATTTTTGGTACAGGCGGAAGTAGTTCTGAAAAGTGATGGTGGCCAGAGTTACGCTCTCCCGCTGGATTTTGACTCTTTCCTTGGCTTCGATAGCCTGGTGCAATCCCTCGGAATACCTGCGGCCAAGCATCAGGCGGCCGGTGAATTCATCGACGATGATAACCTGCCCGTCTTTGACTACATAGTTGCGGTCTCTTTTGAACATCACCTGGGCTTTCAGGGCATTCTCCAGGTACTGGTTCAGACCATAGTTAGCCGGGTCGTAGAGGCTGGGGGCTTTGAGCAATCCCTCCGTGCGAAGGAATCTCTCCATCCTGTTCATACCGGAGTCGGTGAGGTAAGCCTGGCGTTCCTTTTCCTCAATGGTGTAGTCTTCATCCGGTTTGAGCTGGGGGACCAAGCGGGCAAAGACCTCGTATTTCTGGGTGGCTTCCTCGGCAGCACCGCTGATTATCAGCGGAGTACGGGCTTCATCGATAAGGATGTTGTCTACCTCATCGACAATTGCATAGTTTAGGGGGCACTGGACACGCCCAGATAGGTCCAAGGCCATGTTGTCTCTGAGGTAGTCGAAGCCAAATTCGTTGTTGGTGCCGTAGGTTATGTCGGCCTGGTAAGCCTCTTTGCGGGCGATGGGGCGAAAATGAGGCCAGCGGCTATCTTTCTCATCAACGTACTCGGGGTCATAGAGACGAGCCGGAAGATGTTCGTCTGGATTCTGTTGTGGGTAGATGCTGGCAACGCTCACCCCCAGGGCATGGTAGATGGGGGCCATCCAGTAGGCATCACGCCTGGCCAGATAGTCGTTAACCGTGACCAGATGGCAGCCCTGACCGCTGAGCGCATTCAGATACAAGGGTAGAGTTGCTACCAGGGTTTTGCCTTCACCAGTCTTCATCTCGGCGATCTTGCCCTGGTGGAGGACGATGCCTCCCATAAGCTGGACATCGAAGTGGCGCTGGCCTATGGTTCGTGTGGCAGCTTCCCTGACGGCGGCAAAGGCTTCAGGCAAAAGCTCATCTAGGGTCTCGCCATCTTCCAGTCGGGCTTTGAACTCGTCGGTCTTGGCGCGAAGTTCAGCGTCACTGAGCCTCTGGAAGTCGGGCTCCAGCGGATTTATCCGGGCTACAATGGGTTGAAGGCGCCTTAACTCTTTTTCATTGGAATCGGTAAGGCTGCCTAGCCACTTGAGCATAGCTTTTCCTATTCAAACATGGCGCCTACGGATAGGCCGGTGTGGATGCGGTGTATAGCCTCACCGAGAAGTGACGCCATGGGCAGGACGGTAATCTTGCCCAGCATCTTGTCGCCACCAACCGGGATGGTGTCCGTGACCACGACTTCTATAACTGGCGCCTTGGATATTCGCTCTATGGCTGGCCCTGAGAATACAGGGTGAGTGCAGCAGGAGTAGACTTCGGTGGCGCCATGCTCCAGCAGGGTATTAACGACGCCGACCAGAGAGCCGGCGGTGTCGATTTCGTCGTCAATAGTCAGAGCACACATTCCCTGGACTTCGCCAATGACATTGAGAGTTTCGGCGGCATCGATGTTTCCTATCCGCCTTTTTTCGATGATAGCCAGCGGAGCATTGAGCTTGGCCGCCACGTCACGGGCGCGTGCCGATATTCCAATATCAGTGGCTACGACTACCAGATTGTGTATTGCTTTCTCTTTCCAGTAATTGGTGAGGATATATAGAGCGGTGAGTTCGTCAACAGGTATGTTGAAGAACCCCTGAATTTGGGCCG
>JACNFS010000219.1 GCA_014384515.1 Dehalococcoidia bacterium
GCAGGAGCTGGCTCAACTCGGCTGACGGTTGGCTCCCTTCAGGTCATGTTGGGACCAAATGTGACACGATGTCTTTTTTCAGGTCTCGATATCGCTCTTGGCTTCTTCGAATTCCTGTTTCATCCTTTCGGCTTCGGCGGAAAGCCTCTCCCTTTCCTCCGTAAGTGAGTTGATGGCCTCCTTGAGTCTGTGATGCTCCTTGATGGTCTCGACAGTTTGGGTACTACCCCTGTAATGCTCCGGGCTGGAAAGTAAGCTCTCAACTGCACTCAATTGCTCCCCAAGCCCCGAGAGCTCGGCCTTCACCTCGGCGATTCGCTTCTTGGTGGGAGCACTCTCCCGATAGTACTTGTTCCTCAGTTCCCCCTCGACCAGCTTGCGCTGACGCTGTCTGCTTCTTGCCAAGCTTTCCCTCGTGGCATTGGCCTTCGGGGGTTGATGGATCTCTGAACTGCCTTCCGCCGAACGCTCCTTCCAATAGAGATAGTTATCATAGTCGCCGGGGAATACGTGCAGTTCGCCATCGGTTATCTCGACGATCTTGTTTGCAGTCTGCCGAATCAGGGTTCGGTCATGCGTGACGAAGCAGAGTGTCCCATGATAGGCTTCCAGAGCATCGGTGAGTATCTCTCGTGAGGCAATGTCAAGGTGATTGGTAGGTTCGTCCATCAACAGGAAGTTGGCCGGCTGCGTCAGCATCTTGGCTATTGCCAGACGGCTCTTTTCCCCACCGGACAGGCGGGATATCCTTTTATAAACATCATCACCGCTGAACAGAAAGCCTCCTAGAATACCTCTCAGCTTCTGTTCTGGTTCATCTGGGGCCGCCTGCTGCAACTCAGCGACGGCACTGTTTTCAGGGTCGAGAAGCTCAAGCTTATACTGCGCATAATATGTCATGGTGACATTGTGTCCGAGTTTTCGTTCGCCCTTCTCGAAGGGAAGTACTCCGGCCAGAATCTTGAGTAATGTTGTCTTGCCAGCGCCGTTGGGACCGACCAGAGCCACCCGGTCACCTCTGTTGAGAACCAGATTGAGGTCGCGGTAGACGACGTTGGTATCATATGACTTACGGATGTGCCTGAGAGCGATGACCTCCTGCCCACTACGTGCCGGCTCGGGGAAGGAGAAGTGTATCTTCTTGGTTGCCCTTGGCACGACTACGCTTTCCATCTTTGCCAGATGTTTCAGTCGGCTCTGAACCTGGGTCGCCTTGGTGTTCTTGGCGCGGAATCGCTCGATGAAGCGCATTTCCCTTTTTATCTTGAGTTCCTGCCTCTTGGCTGCGGCTTTCCTAATCTCGAGTTCCTTCTGTCGAGCTAGGACGAAACTGTCGTAATTGCCATGATGGAAGAGCATCTCGTCTGGCTCAATGGCGAGCACCTTGCGGACCACTCGATTCAGAAATGCTCGGTCGTGTGAGGTCACCAGAACCGCCCCCTGGTAGGTTCTGAGGTAGTCCTCGAACCAAATGCAGGACTGCAGATCGAGATGGTTGGTCGGCTCGTCAAGGAGCAGCAGGTCGGGGTTCAGAACGAGAAGTCTGGCCAGAGCGGCGCGCATCAGCCAGCCGCCGCTGAAGTTGGTCAACGGACGGTAGAAGTCTGATTCCGCAAATCCCAACCCGGAGAGGACAATCTTGGCCTCGTATTCAGCACTGTAGCCACCGGCTGCCTCGAATCTGTGCTGCAGTTCACCCAGCTCACGCAGAGTTTCTGCCGAGTTCGCCTGATCTGTCCCCTCCGCTAATTCTGCGTGGAGAACCTGAATCCGATGTGCCAGGCCAGTTATCTGTGTCGAGGCGTTGGTGATGTCCTCCAGCAATCGCCGTTTGGAAGAAGGGCCAATGCCCTGCTCCAGATAGCCAACGGTAGTCCCCTTACGCATAGTCACGCTGCCCGTGTCCGGGCTCACATTCCCTGCGATCATTTCGAATAATGTCGTTTTCCCGGAACCGTTGGGCCCGATTATAGCTATACGGTCCCTGCCACCAACATTAAAGCTGACAGCGCTGAATAGTGTCTTGGTGCCGTACGATTTGGATATGTTTGAGATGTTCAGCATTTTCAATCTACGACTCAGCCGGCATTTCCCATGTCAACTATGGAACTGTGCGACGGTTCTCCCCGTGTGCCCCCCTCTCCCATCGAGGGAGAGGGCTGGAGCCTGCCCTGAGGCCTTCGCCTCCTGTCATTCTGAACTGGAACTCTGAGTGAAACGAAGAGGCAGCCAAGAATCTCACACACCTCACGGTACCCTCAGCGAATGAGTGAGGGTGATAGGAGGCTTCCGCCTGCTTCCGTGGGACATCTTGGCTGGCTGTAGAGCCAACACTGTGTAAGGTACATCTGCTCGAGGGAGTCCCGTCTAGGAGAGCAAATGGCACTTCGTTATGCCTTTCGCTTGGCGCTCGACATATTGCGGTGCATTTGTATCAGGGCTTTCTTGGTATCACTGGCCACGCGGGATTTATCACAAGTTTCTAGTCGGTGTTTGAACAGCCAGTAGGTAAATTCCTTGAATTCGCTCAAAGTGATAGATTTACGGTTTGGATAACGTTTTGCTTTTCTGAAGTCATCCAGTAGGGCTTGCTTGCTGGCCCCATAAGTGCGGCGGTACGCCTTATCGAGGTCATCGTCATGTTTGTTTATGCCTAGAGACCGACGCTCTTTGCGAACCTCGTCAACTACGGCTGAAATCAAAGCTTCTTCAACCAAAATACCGTAGAGATAGTTGAGATAGGCCCGATATTTGGCTGGGCCGATTGATTTCTTAAACTTATCTTTGGTCAACTCCAACGGTGGGCGGTCGAAGAAGAGGAGGTCGATCCTTTCCTTTTCCGGGATGAGCTCGCTGATTTCCTGGCACAAACGCTCCGCCAGGACTAGCCAGTCGAAAGCTTCGCCCTCAATCAAATAACGATAGTGGCGCTCGTTGTAGTCCTCCTCGGCACTGCTCCATAACTTGATAGCCTCGAGCAAAGCCAGGTACCAATGCGTGCCATTGGCTACAGCTTGTTTGAGATGCTCAATTGCCTTGGCATCGGCTTCAGTTGTGGTGGCGGAAGTATTATGTGCCTGTTTTGACGACATTTCTTGGCTTGTCTGTCTTGAGATAGGACTTCACCAGGTTTTCTGATGAGAACTGCTGTTGAGTGAACTCAGCCAGAGGGGCCTCATCGCCAAAGATTTTCTGCCTAATCTCAACCGGTGATAAACCCGTATCATTGAGCTCTGTGACTCTCTGGCCCAAGTCTTCGAGGTAGCGGATAGTCTCCTCCAACACAGGCACCGGGTCAGTTACTACTCTGGCTCCCCTCGCGGCTGGGAAGAGAGCCCGCGGCATCAAACCTTTCGCCTTTTTGAGCGAGGCTATGATTTGCCACTGGTTCTCCTCAGGTCGGGCTACATT
>JACNFS010000115.1:0-1701 GCA_014384515.1 Dehalococcoidia bacterium
TGTCCCACAGCTATCCTGACACCGTCCTTAAGGTGCCTTCCAGTCCCCTGTTGATACTTGCAGATGTACGGAGTGGCTGCTTCCGGGTCTAATGCCAGCACTGCCTCAATGGTACGGTCTTTGACTTCGGCGCCTACGCCGCCGGTAGTTATGACCAGGCCGTAGCCGTCATCGATGGCTTGTCTCAAACTGGCTGTAATCAGCAATTCATCATCGCTGAGGGTAGGCCCCGAGGTTACCGAGTAGCCTTCGGCTTCCAATCTCTGACCGATGATGGGA
Source organism: Dehalococcoidia bacterium (assembly GCA_014384515.1). Classification (GTDB taxonomy): domain Bacteria; phylum Chloroflexota; class Dehalococcoidia; order GIF9; family UBA5629; genus JACNFS01. The sequence continues at coordinate 280 of JACNFS010000115.1, forward strand.
GTATTGGTATCCTTGACCTGCCCGCTGGCGACTTCAAACCCAGTAGAGAATACGATTGCCCTTTTTGACAGCCTCTGGCGGATTTCCTCGGCCATTCTTTCGGAGCGCTTTAAGACGGGCCTGGCTTTGCCGTAATCGAGAGCAATCCAACCCAGCATGCCCTCCGAACAGATTGACGTCTTTTCAGTAATGGCGATCCCTGGCAGCTTTGATAGTCTTCGCAGCAGCGCATCCTTTTTCCCGAGGATATCGTAGGCATCCAGGCTGCTCTTGAGGAGGTCAATGGCCAGAGTGTCGCCTTGCACGTCGGTAACAAGAACTTCGCTGCGGTCTGTTCCCAGCATGTCAGCTACAACAGCGGCAATATCGTTTAGATTGGCGTTTTGCAGCGCTATTCCCTGAATCCGCAGCTCGGTTTTTCTCAACAAGTTAAATTCCGCCACTTCTAGACGCCTCCCGTCTTGCTGCCATCGGTATTGACTACTTCTAACCTCATATCCAACAATGGCGCATCTACTATTTGTCGGCCTATGCACAGGATATCTATGTCCAGAGCCTTCAGCTTGTCAATATCTTCCAGCCTGATGCCACCGCTGAAGCCGACTTTGACCCTGTCTCTCAAGCCCAACTGGAGCAGTTTCTCAACTACCAGTTTGACGTCATCTGGTCTTCCGGTATCTATAAGAAGAATGTCGGCACCTTCTTCGGCAGCCTCGCAGCCTTCTAAGACTATGTCTTTATACCTGCCCTTCAATTGGACGACCTTTAGATGGCCTTTCAGGTCTGCGACGGCTTTCAGGCTTTCCGTTATCCCGCCGAATAGCTCGACATAAGTCTTGTCCAGATACACGAAGGGGTCAGGACTGATGTGGGATAGGGCTCCCCCGATGGCCGCAGCCCGGCGGATTGTGTCCTTCAGCGACCAGGGCATTTTCTTCCAGGCGCCACAGACTATCTGAGGTCTGCCTCCAGCCGCTTCAACAGCCTTGCGGGCGGCGGTGGCAACACCTGATGGCTTGGCAATAAGGCCCATCAACACATCTTCAGCCATCACCACCTGTTTTGGGTTTCCGCAAAACCTGGCTATCTCGTCGCCCTTCCTAACCTGGCTGCCTTCGTCGAGAATGCTCTCTAAAGATAATCCTAGCTTCTCGGCTTCCTCCTTTGCCAGGGTAGTTCCTACTACTATCCCGTCGTCATCGGCTATTATGGAAGCAGTAACCCTTTTGCCGGCCACACTGCTCAATATCCTATCTCTCAGGTCTTCCACCTTATTCTCCCTTTCTGTCCCAATATGGCTTGTGGATGGTGGCACTATACCTGTTGGGGGTCAATACCCCTCTGCCGGAGCCACTTGGGCAAGAGCTCTTCGTCGACATTCCGGCTTACTTCGGGCGCTTTCTTCAGCATGAACTCCGCCAT
>JACNFS010000115.1:2315-3408 GCA_014384515.1 Dehalococcoidia bacterium
GAGGTCATCAGGAAGCAGCCGAAGGTGAACCTCTGCTGAACGAATGGGGAATCGAAAATGGCCTTCTGCACAAAATTGGAGCTACGGGGACCAAAATTGAAATGGTATACCCCTCTCGTCTCCAACCTGGCATAAGACATAGCGAAAGGTTTGAGAGCGCGGTTAATCAGCCGATGCCAGTACAGCTCCCTTAAGTCGCCGTAGTGGGCGTGGATAAACCAGTCAGCATCATATGCCCGGGCGACCCCGTAGAGTGTCCCAATCTCGGTTTCTATGGGGACCCCCTTATCAAATGAGGATATTCCGGTTGCTCGCCGATTGAAATAGTGGTCAAACTTGTAGTATTGGATTAGCTCCTTTGATTCCTTGAGCCCGCCTCCTGCGGCTACTCTCAGGCGGATATTCTTACAGCCGGTTCTTTCTTCAACCACATCCTTTATGGTCCTGAGCATTTCGGCATAGGGTTCGCCTCCTAAAATGAGGAAGCCGTGCTCGGAGCACAGCATGTTGACCGTATCCTGGGTCTTAATCATGCCCATATTTACGCCGGCCAGGGCATCTTCAGTAGCCTTCCTGATGGCTGAAAGGTCGTTACCCTGCAAGTAAATTTCTGGGGCGATATCGGGAAAGAGCTCTTTTATACCCAGAGACACTATTCCTGGAAGGTGAGCCGCTCGCTGGCGAGGCTCCGGACCGTACACAGACCGCATAATGGTTGGTGGTGAGACCGCTTCCTTTAGCATTACTCTCCTCCGTTCTAGTGTAAGTGAAACAATGGTTCTTAGAATTTCCTGAATGCCTTTTTGTCTTCTTCGAAGTAATAGCCGGGATATTTCTGTGCCAACTCCTCCGGGACGTCCCACAAGGTGGGTGCAAAGTCATACCAGCGGTGGTCTTTCGGCGGGGTTGTCTTCACGCCATGAGCTTTAAGCAATCTCAGCATTGGCTCCATGCAGTATATCGTGCATCCTGAGCGTGCTCCTGTCATCAGAGAAATCTCCTCCGGCGATTTCGCACCTTTCAAAACTGCGGCGGCAACTTCGTTGACCCTGGTGCCGGTGCACAGGCAGAGAAACTGTTGGGGATGGAGGTG
>JACNFS010000113.1 GCA_014384515.1 Dehalococcoidia bacterium
GCCTCACCTTTTCTTGAACAGGCTGAGGAACCTGTCCTGATATTCATGAAACAAGCCCCAGCGTCTTAATTCGGTTACCAGCTCAGGCGCCCGTGATGGGTCTAGCCTCGTTTTTTCAAAAAGCTCCTCAATATAGTTCCTGGCGTCTCTGGGCACACCTGCTGAGTCTATCTGCAAAAGCCCCCTTTTTTCCAACTCGGTTACATTGCTGTATACCGAGCTTGTCGTTAGCTCATAGGTGAACTTAAGCAGCGACACGTCCCACAGCTCTTCAACACCTTTAATAATGGCACTTAACGGGTCATGCTGACTATCTATTCGTTGGTTGAGTTTGTCGACTACCTCCTTCATAGGCTCAGAGACGATATTCATCTCCTTAGGTTCATTTCTATAGCTATAGAAAATGCCGGCCTCGTGGGGATGCTTTTCCGCCATCATTTCTATGAACCTTCTGGCTTGTGCGCCAAATCCTTCTAGGTTAATGAGATAGGATGGGGTAACAATCTTCGGCCTGGCAGCAATCACTCTGCCTTCCCTAACCACGTTTGCGCTTTCCAGCAGTTCGGTAACCAGATAGTAATATATATTGGTGGTTCCAAAAGTAGCCAGGCTCTGTTCAGGTGGCCTCACCACCTCGGTGTTCTCTATGGCATATTGAATTCTCTCGTCCGCTTCCATAAAAGACCAACCTACAGCTAGAGAATTAGCTTAACTGCCTGGAAATTACGCTCTACATTCGGCTTGCCCTTCACGATGCTGCCGAATTCAGTGCTATGCCCGGGAACCAAATACTCCACATCGAGCTGTGCCAGTTTATCGATGCTCCTCTTGAGCAGCGAAAGGCTGCCACTGGGGAAATCCGTCCTGCCAATGCTCCCGTAGAAAATCACATCTCCGGTTATCAAGATCTTGTTATTCGGCCAGTACAGGCAAACCGAACCTGGGGAATGACCTGGAGTGTGAAAAACTTCTAGCTCGACCTTATTTCCGGCACCCAAACTTAAATTGCCCTCCTTGAGGTAGAAAAGCGGTGTAAACTGGGGTACTTTTGCCCCCAACATAAGGTACAGCTTCTCCCCTAGCGTGTTGCGAAATTCATCTTCCTCTTCGGACAGAGTAACCCAGGCTTGGCTTTTCTCAATTACGGCTTCATTTGCCTGGCAATGGTCAGGATGGCTATGAGTGTTGATTATTAAGCCTATGTCATCAATTTTGAAGCCGTCACCTTCCATGGCTTTGACCAAGTAATCAAAACAGGCCTCCCTCAACTCATTGCTTATATGCCCGGGGTCGACAATGACGTGGGGGCGCTCGCCCCGAAGTACATTGGCAAAGAGACAACTGTTGCAGTTATTGCCCCTTCCCTGCCAGATATAACAGTGAAAGTCTTCGGCAAGTTGCACGGACTTATAGTAACCAGACAATTGATAGGACATGACTTTGAATCTAATAAAATTATAAGGTAAAATGCCAGCAAAAACCAATCGAATCTCTGGTTGTCACCCTGACTCTGAGCGAAGTGAAGGGGAAGCGTCTCAAAGTGGAGATGCAAAAGTCAAAATGTAAAATGGAGAACTTCAGGTCAAAACTCAAAGATGAATTCGGCTGGCCCCAAGAGGTAAAGAACATTTTTCCATTCTTATTTGCCATTTTAGCTTTTAACCTTTAACTTTTAACTTAGCGGCGGAGGGTTCCCTCCAAACGACAGAAAGCCAATGGCTCACGTGGGCGGGGAGTCCTGCCAAGCCAGCTTAGCCAACTGAGGTTATCGAAATTATGGGAGAAATCAAGAGCGCCTGGGAAATCGCCCAGGAAAAAGCCGATAAGCTAGGTGAGCTATCCCCAGAAGAACGGGCGAAGCAAAGAGAAGACAGATGCCGCCCAATAGGAAAATCGCTGGCTGAGAAGTACCTCAGTCAGCATGACACTCAATATTTGGAAGCTGAGCTCAACAAACAAAACAGCGAAGATAGAGAACTGATAAGCCAAACCGTCCTTCAAGCACTAATCGAAAGAATCGACTTAAGGTATGGTCTCATATTAGACAAAATAAGCCAGGGCATTCTAAGCTTAGCCAAGACTGAAACGGCAGTAGAAACTGTAGGCAAAATAAAGGAGCTTTTCCAAGAATACCGAGAGACCGAAAAGGTCGAAAGGCAGGAGATAGAAAGAGCTGGCGGGGAGATACTTCACCAGCTAAGAATCTCAGGCACAGCTATCAGCCAGATCAACATTCAAGCGCGAGAGGACTGGCAGAAAAAGCTGAATCAATTGGCTCGACCCTTCGAAGAAAAGTTAGACAGGCTCAAACACGAACTCTCGGCTAGTGCACGTGTTTAGAGCCGCTTTTCAGCGACAATAGCCTATACCCCATATTTTGAGACGATTGCCAGCTATCTCTGTCTTCGCACCGAACCTATTCAAAACATGCTCGACAAGCCATAAGTTGGCAACAATATGGTCAGTCACTCGTGGTATGATGTATTCGGTTACACCCTCAGCCAGGGCTGCATAGATTATCAACTGGTCTGCCAAGAACCTATCAACAGTGGCTCCGGAGTTAATATCCTCAATAAGGTTCTTTGCCACATAGCCGCCGATACCTTCAGCCCGTCTCCCCTTCCTCCCCGCTCTATCCGAACCAAAGAAACAGCCGCTGGCCTCCGCCCAAATAGCCAGAGCAGCACCCTCATGGCCAGCCATGGTATCGTAAATCGGCTCTATTCTGGCATTGTAACCTGCTTGCTTCAACACCCGGCCGCACTCATTTCCCATCCGGTCACTTACCCTGATTTGCTTTAAGTGCGAAGAAAGGGCAACCCCCTTTACCCCACTGATTTCACCGCAGCGAAGAAGCTTGACAGCCGCAATCTTACCTGCCACCGGTTTGACAGTTACCTTGATGACGCCGCCACCTTGCTCAGCATAGCCAGGGCGCTCCATTTCCAGGTGAGCATTTATTCCCATCTTTCGCAAGGCAGGAAAAAGAACGTATTTCATATGATAAGCCGAAGGAGCAAAATCCTGAAAGAGGCCGCCTGAGAGACGGAAAGTGGTCGGCTCTCCAGCAAAACAGGCTAACGGCAACACAGTCATAGCCAGCATAGTGGTTGAGCCGCCAGTACCTATATCCCAGTCATAGTAGCCACCTCTTATCTCCTCCCCTGGCCTGTATCTTATCTCCGTTGAGCCGACCTCCACCCCCTCCACCACACCCCGAGACATATCCCGACAAGATAGAACTGCTTGCCGATGTTGATGCCGTAATCCAGGCTTGTCCCTGCCCGCCCGGATGTTCCACATGTGCAGCTCATCAGCCAGCAAAGTAGCCAAGCTGACTCCGTGGCGAAGCAGCGTACCACTGCCGGACTTGACTGAACCATCTACCTCTATCATCTGACTG
>JACNFS010000061.1 GCA_014384515.1 Dehalococcoidia bacterium
CCAGATGAATTATGCGACGCTCATCAGCGGGCATAGGTTCGAGGGTTATCAAACGTCGGTTCCTCTTTACCTGCTCTGCCAAACGCAAGGCCAAACCTCGCAAAGATTCATAGCGACGCTTCTTATAGCCAGCGACATCGACGTTTATCGGCACCCACATCTTCATCTTCTCGGCAACTATAAGCCTGACAACATACTGTAGAGAAGCCAGAGTCTGCCCTCGACGACCAATCAAAATCCCTAGGTCATCGCCTTCGATAGCCAGAGCCATTGGCTGTTCTTCTGTAGGCGCTTGAGTCACACAGACCTCAGCTGATATTCCCATAGCCTTGATCAGCGTCTCCAGAACCTCAGTCGCTATGCTGGCTACCTCGTCCTTTTCCTTAGCATCACTCAGAAGGTTCACCTTGATTTTAGCTTCCTCAGTCCCCATTCCTAGGACGCCCGACCTCCCTTTTCTCAGGACAACAACTTCCACCTGGTCCTCGTCTACACCTAATTGCTCGAGTGCCGTCTGGATGGCTTCATCCACTGTCTTGGCGCTTACTTCTATCTCTTTCATCTCTTGAAAACACCCTTTTTCTGCTTGGAAGCTTTCTTTATCGTCGGAGACTCCTGTTGTGACTGTGGCAATTTTCTAACTGGCACTGCCTTTCCATCTGCCCCTGGCTTTGGAGCTGATGGAGCCCTCAAATAGCCCCAGCCACCAGCAACAAAATACTGAATTACAATGCCGATCACATTTGAGACCACCCAGTAAAGAGCCAGACCGCTGGGGAAAGATAAGGTAAACATACCAAACATCAATGGCATCATCATTGTAGTCATTTGGGTCATGGACCGCTGTCTGGGGTCAGTAGCCGGCGGCGTTACCATTTTCTGCTGCACCCACATTGTGCCGCCTACCAAGATAGCCAAGATGAGATTGCGGTCAGGCTGTGACAATCGGAGCCACAGAAATTGCTCATTCAATGGCACGGCTTGGCCAACCGCTGCCCAGGAATAGAGATGCTGCGACAAGTTCAATAAGTTCTCCGGGGTGGACGCCAGGGCTTGCATAATAGACTGGTAGAGAGCAATCCAAATGGGCAACTGGATAAGCATAGGCCAGAGACAGCCCAGAGGGTTGATGCCTGCTTCCTTATACAGCTTCATAGTCTCCTGCTGCAGCTTCTGCTGATTCTTGCCATATTTCTTTTTGAGCTCCTCCATTCTTGGCTGTAGCGCTTGCATGGCCTTGGTAGACCGCGTCTGCCGCACAGTAAGAGGGTAAAGGGCGAAGCGAACAACAATCGTGAGAACGATGATCGCCACTCCAAAGTTACCAGCCACCATGGTAGTCAAAGCAATCAAGCTATTGAGTACCGGCTCAAGTATGATAGAGTTCCACAGCTCAGCCATAGTCAGCTCTAGTCAACAACCGAAGAAAACTCCCAGGCTATTACTCCAGTTTCCACATCGATACAATAGACGCCACCGTCCCTGGCATGAACATAAACCATGTCCTCCTCAGCGTAGAGGGGGGCCATTACTGAATAACCAATAGATACAGTCCGTTCTGAGACTCCGCTGTCAGCCCTAAGCACATACATCTCGCCCGAATCTGAGATTGCTACCAGAAGACTGTCCAGCAGCACTGGCGTTGACACAATTGGGCTATCGGCGACAAACTGCCATAGCTCTCTACCTGTGCTGGCTTCAAGAGCATAGATACTGTGGTCAAGACAACCTGCGTAAACAACATTGTCCTTAACCACTGGAGTCGCCCAGAACCAGTTACCTCCCTCAAACCTCCATTTCTCTTTACCATCGTCACTATCGACAGCATAAAGGTAATGGTCAAAAGTGCCAAAGAAAACGGTGTCCCCAGAAACTACCGGAGATGAAGCAATAGCTGCCGGTAATTCAATTTCCCACAGTAGGCTGCCGTCTTGACCGGAAAGCGCATAAAGCCTGCCCTCGTAGTTGCTGATATACACAACCCCATCCTCAACTGCTGGAGATGTCCATATCTTTCCCCCGGTGTCAAATTCCCATCTTTTGTCTCCATAGACCGCATCCAAAGCATAGACTTTGCCATCAGAGCTGCCGACATAAAGGGTATCTTCGAGCACTACCGGGCTACCAACAATAGCTCCAATAAAGCTGTCTTGCCCTCGTGGATAGACCCACTCCCCCTGTTTTTTCCACGACGGGTTGCCTTCTTCATCATAACCAGGAGCGGATCTGTTTATAGCCATCACTTTGCCACCATCGCCAACGTAGGTCGCTACACAAACCAGATCTGCAGCCACTGCTGGCGTGCCGTAAATAGCCACCGGCCGTGCTGCCGGAGCACAACCGAGAGGACCACACATCCCCCCGGAAGGAGCCGGAGCTTTGATACGAAGCACCCACTCCCCATCCCTTTCGCTGGGGAAAATTAGCCGTTCGCTTCGCGCCGACGGGTTCAGTGCTAGGACTTCCCCGTTCATCGATCCAAGGTAAAGAATACCGTCATAGTTAGCAAATCCCGACCACCCCTGCGCCCCTGGCCCAGCACAGCCACCACCCGATGCTGGAGCGACACAACTAAGAGCAGCCAGGCTAAGAACAGCAAGGGGAAGTAACACGAGCAATGCCTTACTTAGCTTAACTGAAATGAAACTAAGTTTTACCATTATTCACTTCTAACGGCCAAGAGCCAAAGAATCTCATGGTACTGGATCACAGCCACCGGTAGACCAGGGATGGCAACGAGCCAAGCGCTTAATCGTTAGCCACCCCCCTTTCCTCAATCCGTACATCTCAATTGCTTGACACGCATAATGAGAGCAAGTAGGAGTAAACCGGCAAGCAGATGGGGTAACTCGTGAGATGGTAGACTGATACAGCTTAATTAACTCCAGTGCCAACCATTTCATTATTGTCTCTTAGCAAATCGGCCCGTGCCAGCAAGTTATGTACCGACTCCTTGAGTTGGTGATAGTCAGCGGCGGCCGCACTTGGGCGGGCGATAAACACTATGTCCCACCCTGTCTTTACTGGTGTTAAGCGCACTATCTCCTTTAGCAAGCGCCGCACCCGATTACGTACTACCGCTTTACCTAGGTTCTTGGTCACGGAAAATCCGTACCGACTCAACTCAAGCCCGTTTGGCAGCGCTTTTGTTCGTATGAGATTATCTCCCCAGGCCTTACCCGATTCATAAACGGTCAAATATTGGGCTCTCTTTGTCAAAGCCCATTTTCTCGTCATGCTGCTAAACTGGCGTCAATCGCCACCGACCCTTAAGGCGTCTTGCCTTTAACACATCTCGCCCGCCACGGGTCGCCATCCTGGCCCGAAACCCGCACTTACGCTTTCTTGAAATTGTCTTGGGTTGATATGTCCGCTTCGGCACGTTGGTTCTTCCTTACGTCCTAAGTCTTCGCCTCAACTCTACTGGTGTCACGAATATGATCTGCGGTATAAGGTAGCAAAGCCAGATAGCGAGCTCTTTTTATCGCCACTGCCAAGCGTCGTTGGTGCTTAGCGCAAACACCCGTGCGGCGACGCGTCTCAATTCTACCCCGCTCAGAGACATAACGTCGCAGTCTGGAAACATTCTTATAATCTATCTCAAGTTTGTCAGCACAGAAAGGGCAAACCTTGGGTTTGAAGACGAATCGGCGCGTCCTTTCTTTCCTAGTTCTTATTCCGTCGCGTTGGGTCATCCTCAAGTGCTTGTCTCCTTATTGACAATCAATACTAAAAGGGTAAGTCTTCGGGTTCTACCTCATCCTCAACAGGTTCCACAGGCTCCGCGGGAAGCTCTTCACCGGGAAGAGGCGCCACGGGTTGCCTGTCAAGGAATAATACCCTATCGGCATTTACTTCAAGTGTAGTGCGCCTTTGCCCATCCCGGTCTTCCCAGGTTCTAGTGCGTAAACTACCCTCGACATAAACAAGTTTTCCTTTACTCAAGAACTGGTTACAGCTCTCGGCCTGCTTTCTCCATGCACTTACTCTGAACCATTCAGTTTCCTGTTTGCGCTCCCCGTCAGGCGCAGTATAAACACGATTAGTAGCAATACTGAATGAAGTTACCGCAGTCCCACTAGGTGTAAAACGCATTTCTGGATCACTACCCAGATTTCCAATAAGCATAACTTTAGCCAAACTTGCCATCTACTACTCCTTATTCCTTACTTCGTTATTCCCTCGACCTTATCAGCAAATGCCGCAGAACCTCATCGGAGACCCGAAGATTTGCTTCTAGCTCCTTAATCGAAGCTGGCTCTAATTCAATTTGAGCTAACACATAATTGCCTTCAGTAAATCGTTTTATGGGGTAAGCTAGCTTTCTTCTTCCCCACTCACTTGTCTCGGTTACATTCCCACCAATCTTATTAATAATCTCGCTTACCTTAGTTACAGTATTAGGCACTTCCTCATCAATCACCTCGGGACTGATAATGAATACTAGCTCATAGCTGGGCATTCTGTCACCTTCACCATCCAAAAGTGGGCTCATTATAACACATCAAAGAAAATAGCAACAGGCGAATTGTTTCTTGCATTTTAATCGCGTCTGGCCTATATTTCTAGCTAGACAAAGGAGGCATTCTTGGAAATCAGTATCATCGGGCTACCTAAGACCGGCAAGACAACAACTTTCAATGCTTTGACCAGAGGGAAAGCTGAGACTGGAGCTTATGCACCAACCGCCTTAGCCCCTAATATGGGAGTATCTAAGGTACCGGAGCCGAGACTAGAGGTCTTGGACAAGGTCTTCCAACCAAAGAAGATAATGCCTGCTGAGGTGAAATATGTTGATATCGCTGGTGCAGCCAAAGGCTTCGGTAAAGGTGATGGAATAACCGGCCAATTCCTGAACTACCTTAGTAATGCCGATGCCCTGCTCCAAGTAGTCCGAGTCTTTGAGGACGAGAATGTGCCCCATATTGAGGGTAGCATCGACCCGAAGCGCGATATGACTACCATGGATCTGGAGCTTATCTTCTCTGATTTAGCCATAATCGAAAGAAGAATCAAGCGCCTTGAAGACTCTCTAAAAGGTGCTAAGCCGTCAGAACGTGACCCACTTCTTAAGGAGCAAGCCCTACTTCAAAAGATTAAGTCAGGATTAGACAAAGATATATCAATTTGGCAACAAGATTTAGTTGCCGAGGAAATCAGAGGCCTAGCCAATTATCAATTTCTTACCGCAAAACCTATGCTAGTGGTCCTGAATATTGGAGAGAATCAACTGGCGCAGGCTTCTTCCATTGAGGCTGAGCTGCGCTCAGTCTATTCCTATCGTCAATTCGAGGTGGCGGCTCTATGCGGTAAGTTAGAAATGGAGTTGGCTCAACTGACCGATGCTGAGGCTGAGGAATTCCGCGATGCCCTGGGACTGAGCGAGCCAGCGCTCGATCGTATCATCAGACTTTCCTATCAGCTCTTAGGACTAGTCTCCTTCTTTACCACAGTCTCCCAGGAATTGAAAGCGTGGACAATTACCAAAGGAACCACTGCCTTGAAAGCTGCGGGAAAGATTCATTCTGATATTGAGAAGGGCTTTATCCGGGCTGAGGTGGTAGGTTTTGACGATTTGGATAGCTGCGGCAGTCTAGCTGAAGCACGAAAACGGGGTCTACTCAGACTTGAGGGCAAGAATTACGTTGTCCAGGACGGGGACGTGATAACCTTCCTGTTTAACGTTTAGAACAAAATCGCTCTCAGCTAACATGGTAGCCCGACGTGCGCCACGAGTGCTCCTGAGTTGGTTTGCCATCCTTTTGTAGATGGTATTCAACATCCTTTTGTAGATGGTATAATAGACCAAAAGGTTGCAGTCTCAATAACAAGGAGAGGTAATGAAGCAAGGCATAAAAGTTGTTGCCTGGTTTGATGAAGTAACGAAAGCTGATATTCCTCTGGTGGGTGGTAAGGGGGCAAACTTGGGTGAGATGTTTCATGCTGGGATCCCAGTGCCGGGAGGTTTTATTGTTACTGTAGATGCTTATTTCAAGTTTCTGGAAGTCGCGAAACTTGTAGATAAAATTCCCCAATATCTTGAGAATCTGGATGTCAATGACAGCGAAGAGCTTCAAGAGGTATCTAAGCTGATTAAGAGCAAAATCTCTAACTCCTCTGTGCCTGCCGATATGATTGACGAAATCAAGAGAGCCTATCGCAAACTGGGTGGAGGGCTGGTGGCGGTGCGCTCCTCGGCCACGGCTGAAGACTTACCCGACGCATCTTTTGCTGGGCAACAAAGCACTTTTCTCAACGTACAAGGTGAAGATGAGGTAACAGCAGCAATACAAGCCTGCTGGGCCTCGTTGTTCGAGCCTAGAGCCATATTCTATAGACATGAACACGGTTTCGACCATTTGAAGGTGGGCATTGCGGTACCGGTGCAAACAATGGTCCAGTCAGAAGTCTCTGGAGTTCTATTCACTGTGGAACCTTTAACCAGTGATCGAACGAAGATTCTGGTTGAAGCGATCTATGGACTCGGTGAGGCCATTGTTTCCGGTGAGGTTACTCCTGACCAGTATATCTTAGACAAGGAAGAACTTAGTATTATTCATAAGAAAATAGCCAAGCAGGAGTGGCAGTTAGTAAGGAATTCGAAAGTGTCGCCAGGTGAGCTGGAACTGAATGTTAGGCTCGCCGTTCCGGTATCAAAGCAAGCCGTGCAGAAATTAGCTGACAAGGATATCCTAGCTTTAGCCAAATTAGGCAAAACGATTGAGGATTTGTATCAATCCGCTCAAGACGTCGAATGGGCGAAGCAAGACAGACGGCTATTCATTGTACAAGCTCGGCCGGTAACCACTTTGAAGGAAGAAGAGGACGTTGAGACACTTCCTGAAATCAAAGTTGAGCCAGTTTTGACTGGTGTCGCGGCTAGCCCGGGGATAGCTGTTGGCATGGTTACAATTGTGCCTGAGGCTTCTCAGATAAGCAGAGTCAAGAGCGGGGACGTTCTAGTAGCGGAAGTGACAACTCCGGATTTTGTGCCAGCGATGAAGCGAGCTGTGGCTATAGTCACCGAACGTGGTGGTCGGACTGCTCACGCAGCTATTGTCAGCCGCGAGTTGGGTATCCCTTGCGTAGTCGGCACAGAAGCAGCAACCAAAGTCCTCACCAATGGGCAGGAAATCACCGTGGATGGCTACCGAGGACGAGTCTATCCCGGTAGAGTAGCAGAGGAAAGGAAAACCGCTCCGGCTGTTATTACTGGGGAAAGGATTGCAACACGAACCAAAGTCTATGTCAATCTGGCTGAGCCCGAGTTGGCCGAGGCTGTGGCAGCACGGCACGTAGATGGGGTTGGCTTGCTCAGGGCCGAGTTTGTGATCGCTCAGATCGGAGGGCATCCGCGGTTTATGCTGCACGAGGGTAAGGGGGCGCAATTTGTAACAGAGCTAACTCGCGGTATTACCACTTTTGCCAAGGCTTTTCGCCCTCGTCCGGTAGTCTACCGCACTACCGATTTCAAAACCAACGAATATAGAAACTTGCGCGGTGGGGAGAAATACGAGGAAGTCGAAGAGAACCCAATGCTCGGTTACCGCGGCTGCTCCCGATATACGCGGGAACCTGAGGTTCTCAGACTGGAAATAGAGGCCATCAAGAGAGTATGCCAGCATTATGACAATCTATACGTAATGATTCCTTTTGTTCGTTTTGTAGATGAAATGGAAAAGATAAAGAAGTTTTTCATAGCTGAGGGATTATACCAATTTCCCACTTTTAGATTGTGGATGATGGTCGAAGTGCCATCAAATGTCTTTCTTATAGACAAATTCATAGACGTCGGTATCGACGGCATCTCCATCGGCTCCAACGACTTGACTCAGCTCATTTTGGGGATAGACAGAGACAATTCCAAGCTAGCAGCGGAATTTGATGAAAGAAACGAGGCGGTGCTTCAGGCTATAGAGAAGGTTATTAAGGTTTCGGTAAGCAAGGGCATTACCTCTTCTATCTGTGGACAAGCGCCTTCAGTCTACCCCGAACTCACTGAGAACTTGGTGAAGTGGGGGATTACTTCAGTTTCAGTAACCCCAGACATGATTGATAAAACAAGACGTATGATTGCTGCTGCTGAAGCAAAACTTGGCTAATCGCAGGATTGTACTAGAGTAGCGAAGCAAGAGCTTAAGTTTTGATGGTTAACCTGAATATTCGGCAGCGCATAGAAGAAGCTGAAGAGAGCCTTGCCCCTTGCGCATCAAGAAGCAGGCTTAGCCAAGGCAGACTTAGGTCGGAGGAATCTTGCCCAATACGGACAGCATTTCAGCGTGATCGTGACCGAATTATTCACTCCAATGCCTTTCGCCGCCTGAAGCACAAGACTCAGGTTTTTGTCGCCCCGTTGGGTGACCATTATGTAACGCGTCTCACGCATACCTTAGAAGTTTCTCAGATTGCTCGGACTATATCTAGAGCGCTAAATCTCAATGAAGACCTGACCGAGGCTATTGCTTTGGCGCATGATCTGGGGCATACCCCCTTTGGCCACGTGGGTGAGGAGGTTCTGAATGAGGTTTGCCCTGGTGGGTTTAGGCACAATGAGCAGAGTCTAAGAGTCGTCGATTTGCTCGAGAAAGGTGGGCAGGGGCTGAACCTTACTTGGGAAGTGCGGGATGGTATTCTAAAGCACTCTAAGAGCCGGATTGATGTCCTTGGGGAAGGTTGGACGGAAGTTGGTACTATCGAAGGTCAGGTAGTCAAGATAGCTGATATCGTAGCTTATATTAACCATGATGTTGCTGATGCTATAAGAGCTGGTGTTATTAGTGAAAATGAGTTACCTGATTGTGCGGTCAGTCTTCTTGGTCATTCCTCCTCCAGGCGAATCAACTCCTTAGTCTGCGATATTGTTAGCTATTCTTCGGCAACTATTGGCAATTCCAATCTAGAAAAGGTAACCATAGGCATGAGTCCTCAAGTTTTGGAAGTGACCAATAGCCTGCGTGAATTTCTTTTTGACAAGGTGTATAATCGTAGTTTGGCCAGTAAGGAGACGAGGAAGGCAAGGAAAGTGATACGTCTCATTTACTCATACTTTTTGAAACATGGGGACAAACTACCTGCGGAATACGCTTTGCGTGACGACAGTGTAGAACGAAAGGTCGCTGATTATGTCGCCGGCATGACTGACCTGTATGCCTCACGGATGGCTCAAGAAATCTCATCCCGAAAGGCACGGATTTCCTAGAACCGTGACTTCGGGGCAATCAATGGAATCTCAGAATGAGCGCAATTGACGAAGTAAAACAGAGACTGGACATCGTGCAACTCGTCTCTGAATATGTCAGCCTCAAGAAATCGGGGCGGAACTTCAAGGCTCTGTGTCCATTTCATGCTGAGAACACTCCGTCGTTCTTCGTTTTCCCAGAGCGGCAAAGTTGGCACTGTTTCGGAGCTTGCGGTGCTGGAGGCGATGTTTTCTCCTTCATCATGAAGAAGGAAGGATTCGATTTCGGACAGGCGCTGCGCCTTTTGGCTGAAAAGGCGGGTGTTACTCTGGGTGCCCCGTCTGGCTTGCGGAAGCAAATTGGCGACAAACAGAGAGAGGTACTATTTCGAATCAATGAAGCAACTGCCGAGTACTACCATTACCTCCTCTTGAGTACTTCGGCAGGTGAGGTGGCCAGGAATTATGTGGCTGGTCGAGGTCTATCGCCCCAGACAATTGACAACTTCCAATTAGGTTTTGCTCCAGAGGGA
Organism: Dehalococcoidia bacterium; assembly: GCA_014384515.1. Lineage (GTDB taxonomy): Bacteria > Chloroflexota > Dehalococcoidia > GIF9 > UBA5629 > JACNFS01. The sequence goes on from JACNFS010000061.1 coordinate 9,712, forward strand.
TGGGAAACTCTTCGGCAGTACTTGATGGGTAAAGGTTATGAGGAGGCAGAGCTGCTGGCTGCTGGCTTGTTGGTGGAACGGGAGGGTGGAGGTACTTATGACCGTTTTCGTAATCGGCTAATGTTCCCTATTCGAGATATTCAGGGTAATGTTCTGGGCTTTGGCGCCAGGGCGCTGGATGAGTCCTTGCCTAAATATCTTAACTCCCCTCAGACACTGATTTTTGATAAGAGCAACGCCCTCTACGGGATTGACCGGGCCAAGGCCGCTATTCAGCAAGACAATTTGGCAATAATCACAGAAGGTTACATGGATGTCCTTACAGCTCACCAGCACGGGTGGGAGAACGTAGTTGCTTCTATGGGGACGTCCATGACTGGAGGTCAATTGGCTATCATCAAGGCCATTCTCAAGAAGCTGACCCGAAACTTGATATTGGCTCTTGATGCTGATGCTGCTGGTGAAGAAGCCGTTTCGAGGAGTGGGGAAATCGTCGATAGAATGTACGAAGTGCCATCAGATTACGCTTGGATGAAATATGACGATGCTTACGATTTTGAAGCAAAAATTCTTGGCTTGCCGCAGGGCAAGGACCCGGACGAGGTAATCAGGGACGACGCTTCTCAGTGGCAAAAGCTCATAACAGATGCAAAACCCATGATTAATTTCATTCTTGATACTGTAATTGCCAAGGTTGATTTGGAGAGCCCTAAGGATAAATCTACGGCTGTAGACAAGCTCTTGCCGTTACTTTCCCAAATAAAGGATCCGATACGACGGGGCCACTATGTTCAGAAGCTTGCTCAACTGCTCAAGATTGCTGAGAGTTATGTGGAGGACAGGTTAAGACAATTCCAAGCCGCCGAGAGAAGGCGAAGAGTGAGCAAGGGCTTTCGGAGCCCCACACTCGCAGTCCCTGCGCTTGTCTCATCCAGCCCGCTAGAAGAATATTGCTTAGCTTTATTGCTTCAATATCCAGATCTCAAGTCAGAAGGTATGGGATTATCGCCAGATTATTTCGAGCATAGTGAGAATCGAGAGCTGTTTCTAAAATGGCAACAGAGTGATGAGTTTCCTTCTCTCGAAGATAGCCTCGATAGCAGTCTTTATGAGTATTTGGGCAGTCTGCTGGCTAAGGATTTCCTCCCAACCTTAAGAGAGAGTGAGGTGGCAAGGCAGCAAACCCTGAATGACTGTATTGTTCGCTTGCAAGAGAGATGGCTAAGGAGCTTGGAGGCCAAGAAAGAGGAGCTTTTGGCTATGGAAGCAGAGGTAGGTGGGGTAACGGCACAACTAACTAAATTGGAAGAACAGGGTATAGAAGAGAGCAAGCAGCTTAGGGAGGTCTTCGTCAAGCAAGGGCATCGGCGACAACCGATAACAAGGAGGACTGAGCAGTGAGTTCAACTCGAGATGACGAGCTTCTATCTTTTTTCCCTGGTGTGAAAGACAATGGTGAGCTAGACTCTGATGATATCCTTGGCATCAGATCCGAGGTTGAGTCACTCGGACTTCCCGGTAGGGGTTGGGGTGCCTTTGATGAAGAGGAGTCAGAAGAAGATGCTGCCAAGATGGCCCCTTCGTGGGAAGGTGAAGAATCTGCTGACCTTGAGGAGGGGCGGGCAGGTAAGCCAGAACCAGAAGTTAGATCGACAATTGGTCTTGAAGTAGTGCCCAGTGACCATGAGGTAATTGATGACCCAGTTCGTATGTATTTACACGAGATTGGCAAAGTGTCACTTCTCACCGCGGCTGATGAGAAGGCATTAGCTAGCAGAATAGAAGGGGCCAGATACCTAGAAAAGATTGAAGAGCTTTACTTTCAGCGCCATGATGAATATCCTTCACCGGTTCATCTGATTGTTTATTTGATTCGTCATTTACTTGCAGCTGAGCCAATAGTTTGCGGTCTTGCCGAGCGACTCCAACTTGCTGCTACAGATAGCGTTACCGAGAGAATTCGTGAGCCCAAGCTGCGGGCGGCTATCGATGGTGTAATCGACCAAGAACTGGTAGAAGCCATTGCCGAAGCCAATGACAAAAGCACTTTAGAAGTTGCGCAGAGCTTGATACATCTTTCTATAGATAGCCGGCTTTTGCCTCGACAATTGGTGGCGATTATAGGGGACAAAACCCCTTGGAGTCAGGTGGAATCTCTGGTAGCCGAGCCTGTTGCCCCCGAATTCCTTTCCCAGCTTCATTCTATGAGCCAGCAGTTTAGAGCTCATTTCAGCAAGGTTAGAAGAGCAGCAGAGAAATCAGAAAAACACCTTACTGAAGCCAATCTACGCTTGGTGGTCAGTGTCGCCAAGAAATATGTCGGCCACGGAATGCCGCTTCTTGACCTTATCCAGGAAGGGAATATCGGTCTAGTTCGCGCGGTCGAGAAATTCGAATATAGAAAAGGCTATAAGTTTAGCACTTATGCTACTTGGTGGATTAGGCAAGCTATTACCCGAGCCATAGCCGATCAAGCTCGTACCATTCGTATCCCAGTCCATATGGTAGAAACCATCAATAGACTGCTGAAAGTCAATCGTCGGCTAGCTCAAGAATTTGGTCGTGAACCGAGTTATCAAGAAATTGGCGACGGCATGGAAATCTCAGCAGAGAGAGTAAGGGAAATCATGAAGCTGTCACAAATGCCGATATCTCTAGAGATGCCCATCGGCGAAGAGGAGGACAGCCACCTCGGCGACTTTATTGAAGATCGAGCCACTTTGCCGCCAGCCGATGCTGCCTCACGAGAATTGCTTAAGTTGCAACTAAACAAGGTACTGTCTGAGCTCACCGATAGGGAGAGAAGGGTTATAATGCTTAGATTCGGATTGGAGGATGGACGGGCCCGGACTTTGGAGGAAGTAGGTAGGGAGTTCAATGTAACGCGAGAGCGGATCCGTCAGATTGAAGCTAAGGCGTTGCGCAAGTTGCGCCATCCCAGCCGAAGCCGAAAACTGAAAGATTATCTGGAGTGAACTCGCTTGGCGCTGCGGCCATAAGGAGGGAAATAAATGAGGCTGATTAGGGGATGCATTACCGTTGTTGGCATCATCGGAATTTTGGTCATTATCGCCCTAATTATGGGTTACTATCTTTATTCCCTTAGGCCTTGGATTCAAGCGAAAATGACGCCGGTAGCGGTAACCGCCGAAGCTGCTCAAAGTTTTGATCAGAAGTTCGAAGCCCTGGAAATGGAAATTCACCAGGCAATTGCGGCTGGCGAGGAAAGAGAGACAGCCTTGGTGATCACTGAGAAAGAAGTCAATTCCAAGCTGGTTGAGGTTTTGGCCGAGGGTGATTTGCCGTTTGACCAGATATTGGTTAACTTTCGTGAGGGGCGTTTCTTAATTTACGCTGTAGCGGATGTTCCTGGTGTTGCAGCTAGAACAGGGGCAATAGGGCGAATACAGGTTGTGAATGGTGATCTCGAAATAGTATTAGAAGATTTTGATTTGGGTAAGCTGCCCTTGCCACAAGCTGTGAACGGCGGGATAGAAAAGCTGCTGGATATTATGGTAAAACTGAAATTGGCTGACGTACCTCTGGAGATAACTGACGTTGAAATCAGTGACCGCGAGCTAACTGTCTCTGGGTTAATCAAGAGTGCCGACTAGAACCTTCCTGATTGCCCCAGCATGCGCATCAAATTCTTGGGCAGTCCCCCTTTGGCTACCGTTTTAGTCAGCTTCTGTATCTGGTGGAATTGATTCAGCAATTGGTTGACGTCTCTAGTCGTGGTTCCGCTGCCCTGCGCAATACGTCGTCGTCGGCTGCCATTGATAATAGTTGGGTTGTGTCGCTCTTCGGGAGTCATAGATAGGATGATGGCCTCCATTTTTCTCATCCGGTTTCCTTCGCCTCCGTCAAGGGCACTCGGGACAAGCTTTGAAAAGCCGGGCAGCATTTCGGCTAATTGAGTCAGTGTACCCATCTTCTCGACCTGACGCAATTGCCACAGAAGGTCTTCAAGGTCGGACCCTGAGGTGCGCATTTTTCTCTCTAGCTCTCTGGCATGCTGTTCATCAAAAGCCTTCTCCGCCTTCTCGATGAGGGTAAGCATATCTCCCATGCCTAGGATGCGTGATGCTAACCGGTCAGGGTGAAAGAGTTCAATCGCATTCGTTTTTTCACCGGTGCCAATAAACTTCACTTGTACTCCAGTGACAAACTCGATAGAAAGAGCGGCACCACCCCGAGCATCTCCATCCATCTTAGTTAGAATAAGCCCACTCAGCCCGATATTCCTGTTGAATTCCTCAGCTACGTTCACCGCATCCTGCCCAGTCATGGCGTCAACCACCAGTAATGTCTCTGAAGGCTGAATTTCAGCTTTGAGTTGGGCCAATTCTCTCATCATTGTTTCATCAATGTGAAGACGCCCTTGCGTATCAATCAGCACCCAAGTAGCTGCTATCTCCGTAGCCCGCCTTAAGGCTCGACGACAGACGGTCAACGGTGCCACCTCAGAATCTTCACAGTAGACAGGTATATCCAACTGTTTGCCCAATATCACCAACTGGTCCGCAGCAGCCGGTCGGCGGGTATCAGCAGCTACCAACAAAGGATGTTGCCCGGAATGTCTAAGGTACAGAGCCAGCTTGGCCGCTGTAGTAGTTTTTCCTGACCCCTGCAAGCCGACAAGCATGGCAGTTGAAGGGGGCCGGTCGGCTGTCTTGAGGTGGCTAGGCTCTCCGCCCAAGATAGCTATGAGTTCCTCATTGACAATTTTCATAATTTGCTGGGCTGGGGCTAGACTTTCCAACACTTTCGCAGTCAAAGCCTGCTCTCTTACCCGAGCTAGAAAGCTTTTCACGACCTTGAAGTTAACATCCGCTTCCAAAAAAGCTAAACGTATCTGTCGCAAGGCCTCGTCAATGTCTTTCTCACTCAGCCTTCCCTTATTACTAAGGTTTCGCAGTACGCTGCTCAACTTCTCAGTCAAAGCTTCAAACATTACTTACCCCACGCATAGTATTCTACTTAGGGGAGTCTTTGCAGTCAATTGTGATAAAATAAGAATAGCGTTGCGAAAACGATAAAGACTACATTGGCGGCAGTCTAATAATGTTCAGAGCTTCTCACTTCAGGCTGAATATGTTTCAGCAATGCCCGAGGCAATACAAGTTTCATTACATTGACGACCTCAAGAATGTTTTCCGAAAAGCGCGGCCTTATCTCACCATGGGCGACCATGTCCACGCTGCACTTAAGGACTTTTTCTCTGTTGTCCCGGTCAGCGAGCGAAGCCCCTCAAAACTTGAGGGTTTGTTGCGCGAAAAATGGCGGCGTAATCGCAGCGGGTTTAGTGACATAGAGGATGAGAAGAAGTGGGCTGAGAAAGCTCTGAAACAGTTGAGCTGGTTCGCTCGGAGTCAGGACGTAGCAGTTATCCCCATTATGGTAGAGGATTATCACAGGGTAGAACTTTCTGTCGATATCACTTTGATTGGCAAAATAGACCGAATCGACAAAGAAGCTGATTACGGTTTACATATTATCGATTACAAGACTGGCAAAATACCAGCCGAAATAGACCAAACTCAGCTCCATATTTATGCCCTTATCCTGTCTAAGGAACAAAGCTTGCCGGTTAACAAGGCCTCCTATCTTTATTTGGAAGCTGGTGAGTTCCGAACTCTTGAGCCAACTGCTGCAGATTTGGATCACGCTACTTCCTATATAATTGACCTAGTCGATAGAATACGCATGGAGAGGGAGTATCCAGCTATCCTAAACAATTACTGTGGAACCTGTGATTTTCTTGAAATTTGTCCGAAGAAAGAAGAGGCTGTTAAGTTGACTGCTAGCGAAGACGAATTAGACTTCTAGGGCCGGATGCACATTATGTAAACAGCGTTGCTAATGGGCAGCTCTAGCAACTCTCGAATTCTCATGGCAGGGCAAGTTACCACGAAGGCAGTACTGTTCGTTAGACAACGAAGGGATTCTCATGTTGCTAGCTCTTGACAAAGATTTCAAAGAGAGTCAACGTATTTAACCAGAATTCATAAAGATCAAGGAGCCAACCAGGATAGGCAATTTGGGAATTTGGCAAACCCCTGTAGAGCATCCAGTGCCTGCTGCCTGTGGCTACATGGTCTGCGCCTGGAGAGGTCTTTCGGTGCATTTCAGAGACTTGCACCGAGACAGGTGCAAAGGTGTAGAGAAGTGATACCGGTCAAGCTTTCACTTAACAATTTCATGTGTTACCGAGACAATGTTCCACCGTTGTCTTTTGATGGAGTTCACGTGGCTTGTCTTTGCGGAGACAACGGTAACGGGAAATCAGCGATTCTCGATGCCATCACGTGGGCACTATGGGGCAAATCTCGGGCCAAGAGTGATGACGACTTGATTCACCAAGGACAGTCCGAAATGGAGGTAGAGTTAGAGTTTGCTGCCGGCGAACAGCAGTACCGTGTTCTTCGAAAGCATGTTAAGAAACCTAGCCCCTTGCGTGCCGGTCAAACCATCTTGGAACTTCAAATAGCCAGCGATGGAGGTTTCAAGCCGATTTCTGGTAATTCTGTGGCGGAAACTCAGCAGAAAATAATCGAACTCCTGCGTTTGGATTACGAGACATTCAAGAATAGCGCTTTCTTGCGCCAGGGACATGCTGATGAGTTTAGCATTAAGCGGCCTGGCGAACGCAAAGAGATACTCGCTAGCATCCTCGACCTTTCTCGCTATGACGAGCTTGAGAAGAGGTCCAAGAACTTGGCCGGTGAGAGGAGAGCCAAGGCGGATGAACTCGCGACCACTATAAATGAAATCGGACGCCAACTTGCTTACAAAGCTGAGTATGAGGACAGGGCTGAAAGGGTACGACACGAAATTAGCCAAATTGAGGAACAGAAAAAGGTTGAAGAAGCAACTATTTTCACCTTACGTCGGCGAAAGGAATCTCTAGAGGTGAAGAAGGAGCAACTGTCTAATACCGAGGTTCACCTTAGCGAAGCAAAGCAGGAAATGGAACGTTGGCAAGCAAGAAAGACGCAACACCGAGCAAGAATAGTGAAATATGAACAGGTATTGCTAGAAAGCGAGGCGATAGAAAAAGGTTATTCTGATTTGGTGGAAATCAAGAGGCTGAATGATGAGTCTAACCGGAAGTTGAGTCAGGTGCTTGCTTTGAAGGAACGCATAAATAGTTTAGACAAAGTCATCAGGCTGGCGGGTGAGGCGCTCACTATAGACCATGAGGTAACCCAACGCAAAATTGCGGAGCATGAAGCTGAGTTTGAGAGGGCACCTCAGCTTGAAGAGGCGTTAATCCAGGCGCGTAATCGTGTCGCTGAGTCAACGAAGGCTGAGGAAGCGGTAGCTGAAAAGAGGAAGCAGTCTCAGGGTATTGTGTCTCGAATCAGCTATTTGGAGTCTATGAATGCCCAGCTTGAGAGGGAAAGCACAGATTTGGACGGAAAGCTCAGACTATTAGCTCAAGGCGATGTCCGTTGCCCTTTGTGCGAGACTGAGCTCGGAGTGGATGGGTGGCAACGTATACAGGAGAAACTTGCCGCAGAAGCCGAAGACAAAGTTAAGTGTCAACGAAATAACAACCAGGAGCTTGGCAGGAGGAGATTGGAACTTGGGGCTCTGGAAAACGAATTGGCTGCAATGGAATCTCTGGTAGACAGGGAGCGAGCGAGTCGCCAGAGAGAGCTAAGCATTATCGAAAAAGAGCTT
>JACNFS010000192.1 GCA_014384515.1 Dehalococcoidia bacterium
AAGGAATGGATAGCCGAATATGTAAGCGTGAGAAGGACAGGTCGTTGAGCCAATGGGCTATCTTTTCTCTTCAACAGCGAGTTCTGCTAGCCGATCCAGCACTGCCTTCAGAGCATCTAGCTCTTTTCCGTAGCCAGCCCAATCACCTTCCCTGAGATACTGCTGAGCATCGTTATAGTGCCGCTGAGCCTGCTCAATTAGACTGGCTATGTCAGCGGCTACCGGTGGCGCCTCTGGTTCTGCTGGAACTGGCGGTTCGGCCACAGGTTCAACGGGTGGCTCCTCCGGTTCTACCGCAGCTGGTGGTTCGGCCACAGGCTCGGTCGGTGGCACCTCAGCGCCAAAGACAGCCGCGATGCTTTCCTCCAACGTGGGTTCCATAGCTATCTGATCACCCGCAGCCACAATAACTCGCTTCAGTTCCGGAAGTCCACCAGCCTCTGCCTGCAGGAACACCGGCTCCACGTACAGGTTAGATTTGCCTAAAGGAATCAGCAGCAGGTTGCCGCGGATAACCCGAGAACCGCCGCGACCCCACAGGGCAAGCTGCTCGGTGATAACGGTATCCTGCTGGATTCGGTTCTCAATCTGGCTGGGACCATACACCAGCCGCTCCTTGGGGAAATAGTAGGCAAGCAGCTTCCCGTAGTTTTCTCCATCGCAGCGGGCAGCCAGCCAGCCAATGGTATTATTCTTGTTGACCGGGGTGAAGGGCAACATGAGCAGGAACTCCTCTTTCTCCTCATCAGGCAGCCGCATGATGATGTAGTAGGGCTCCATAGGCTGCTCTTTGCCGGCATAGACCTCTCTGGGTACTGCCCACAGGTCTTCCTGATTGTAGAATACCCGGACATCACGCATATGATAGCTTTGGTACACCGCGGCCTGGATATTGAACATGTCCTCTGGGTAACGGAGGTGGACTCGCAAGGACTCGGGCATCTGCTCCGCCGGTACGAAGAGTTCGGGGAAGATGGCCTGGTAGGTCCGTATCAAAGCATCCTCTGGGTCGGTGACGTAGAAAGTCACATTGCCATCGTAGGCATCAATGACTGCTTTAACACTGTTGCGAATGTAGTTGAGACCAGCACCAAGCGGCTCAGAATAAGGATAGCGGTTAGTCGTGGTATAGGCGTCCTGTATCCAGAATAACCTCCCATCCATCACCACCAGATAAGGGTCACTATCCAGTTCCAAAAATGGTGCCAGGTGGTTCACCCGCTCCCTGATGTTACGATAATAAAGCACCCTGCTCTCAGAGGTTAACTCGCCACTGATAAGGATGTTAACGTCACCGAATTGCCAGGCATAGACTAATCGGTTGATGAAACTGCCTATGCTAACCCCGTCTTTCCCTTCGTAGTGACCGTACACATTCTCATCACCCATAGGATAGTCGAATTCCTGGGTCGTGGTATTGACAATTACGTAATGATTTGTCTTTTCGCCAAAATATATCTCGGGCCGCTCTATATCGAAGTCACCAACGGGAGGTATATCTTTTACCAACAACGTGGGCAACCCCTCAGCACTGACTTCGTTAACCGGGCTCAGGGCAATACCGTAGCCATGGGTGAACTGTAGCTGTCGGTTGACCCAAGTCTGAGCCTGCGCAGCCAGTTTCTCCACAGATAATTCTCGGGCCGATAGCATGACCTGGCGGTACTCACCATCAATGACATAGCGGTCGACATCAACATCATGGAAGTCATAGTAGAGTCGAATGGACTGGATCTGGTTATAGGTGTCCTTTAGCGGACGATGATCCCAGAGCCTGATATTGTTGATGGTCACCTCGTTCTCGGCTATATCCTGTGGGCTTGGCGACTTCTCCGCAGGAAAGGACTCCTCCTCAATCCGGTTCAGAGCGAAGGCCTCTCTGGTAAATTCGATATTATACTCGATGTAGGGCCCCTCCAAAGCCAGCTCGTTGGGCTGCACTTGAAAGCGCTGTACCAGCCCGGGGAAGATGCCCCCGACGATGATGGCAGCCACTATCCATCCTCCGATACCGTAGAGGGCCCAGCGGAAGTCGCGCCGCAATACGGAAACCAGAAGGGCCACGATACAGATGAGCACTACTGTCAACATGATCCACTGTGCCGGAAGCTTGGCATGCATATCAGCATAGCTGGCTCCGAAGACTACCCCCCGTGCGGAGAATACCAGCTCCCAGATGCCGAGCCAGTAGCCCCAGGCGAAAAGGCCCAGGATAGCCATGGCCAGGCCACCGAGATGGGCTAATACCGGCCTGGCGAGGTCGAACCTAAGCCGCTGCACCATGTAGCTCAAAGCATATGCCCCAGCGGTACTAAGAAGGGTGATAATCAGCGCGCTCAGCAGCCAGCCTCGCACCAGGTGAAGCAAAGGCAGCGAGAAGACGTAGAAGCTAATCTCCTTATGGAAAACTGGGTCGGTGATGCCAAAGGGCTGCCCGTCGAAGAACCGAAGCACAAGTTGCCAGTTCCCCTGCGCCACCGTACCAAACATTAGACTGAGCAGTACCGTTCCTAGAATGACCATCCCCCAGGGCCAAGAACGTGCTTCAGTCTTCGGCGCCAGGCGCGTAGCCAGCACAAAGTTCCCCAAGAGAAAGGCGAAAAAGATGATGGCCGCAGAGAAGAAGATTAGCACCTTGGTCTGCAGAATAGTGGCATAGACATCGCCATAACCCAGGCTGCTGAACCAGAGCCACTCGGTATAGAACCCCTTCGACACATTTAGGAGAATGAACAGGCCCAAAAGCCCAGCCAGCACCAAGAACACCCCGCCGCTCGTCCATCCTCGCCGGGTAGGCGGTACAGGCTCCTCACCTCTACTTACAGGAAACCAGCGATCCCAATCTCCACCAGGTGACTGCATCTATTCACCCTAACCTTTCTAGACCATTGCTAAACACAAACAGAGTAACACAACCCGTCCACGTCGGTCAATTGGAAATGCAAAGGTTAAAATGTAAAATGCAAAACTACAAGTCAAAATCCAAAAAGGAGTTCGGGGGCTAGCTCTGAAGAGCAACAAAGCAATATTTCCATTTCTATTTGTCATTTTGACTTTTAACCTCCAATTTTTGGGTTTTTTTACCCTCAGCTAACCTCTCCATCAAGGGAGAGGAGACAAATGTAGGGATGGGTGTTCAGACCCGTCCGAGGGCTGGCGTGGCGGAGAGATCCTTCGCTCAGCTCACGACAACCTCTGAACGTCTGTCCGTACATTCTTGACGAGTGTCAACATGTAGTGCGAGGCTTCAGCCTCGCTTGGTGAACGCTGTCGGTCAGTGCCCATTGGCTTGGACAAGATGCAATGTAAGCTTTCCAGTTGTATAATAGGGTCG
>JACNFS010000220.1 GCA_014384515.1 Dehalococcoidia bacterium
GCTGGTTCCAACCAATTGCTCATTGAGGTATACGTCAAGCGCAGCATTTGTCTGCTCTTCGAGGGCGTACCGAATGAACAGGACGGCAGAGGGTAGGTCTCGACGGATGGACACCTCATACTCAACGAAATCGCCTTTGCTACCCCCCCAACCCATGCCCAGGCACTGGCCATTTGACGCAGGGGTTTTGAAATCCTTGGCCCCAGAACCAGCTCGGGAAAGGAAAGTCTCTCCCTCTTGCCAAATGTAGTACTTTCCCCCCTCAACAGGATTCAAGCGATATATCTCCAAGATGGGAGTTCCATCCACAATGATCTGATGAACTGGTCGTAGTTGCTGGGAGCAGTACGTTGCAAGCTGGCTCCAGTTGATACCAGTTATGAACATGACATAGACAGGATGACCAGCTAAACGCATGCTCTCTATAGAAATCTCTGAAATGACATCTATGTCTTGGCGGAGCCAAATAGGTGCAGTCAACCGCACAACCCAGTCCGCGGTGGGAACATAGAGAGCGGAGCCCAAGGGAGCATGGACATTCAGCCACCTCATTCCCTGGCGGTAAGAGCTGGCCCAATAGTCCGTGGCTCCGGACAATCCGTACTTGTAGTGAGCGCCTGAGAGTCCACCGACCAGGGAATTGTAATATAGATGCTCGTATGGATGATAGCGCAGTACGATGCTACCAATATTGCAAGCTATAAGAAGCAGAAGTCCCGCTAGGAAGAGTCGCTTCTTCATAGGCTTTCCCTTGGCTATCAAGCCAGCCAGCGAAGCCCCTCCATAGCCGGCCAAGAGACTGGCGGCAGGAACAAACTCCTCGAAATGTCGAATGCCATCGAAGCTGAACATGCCTGGCAGCGAGATGCGAAAAAGCGGAAGGGCAAACCATACTACAAGTAGCCTCAGAATCGGCGACTTAGTGCGACTGCGCCATATCGCAAAGCCGAGGCCGACTAGCAGCAGTGCCAGCACTACCTCTGGCATGGTCGTTACTGTCTGGATAAGCGGATCCCAATTCCATGTTGCTCGCCCCTGCCGCCCAACTTGTGAAATTACAAAGGTATAGTAGGCCTTCAATCCTCGGAAGGGATCAGTATACAAGTACGGCCAAGTTCCCAGGTGAACCGCCACGCCAGTGCCGAGCATCAAAGCATAGTGCCTGAAGGATTTCTTGAGGTGCTCTACCACCTGGCTCCACGGCCGCGAAGTCAATCGCCACGGCCAGATTCCCATAATCGCAACGAAAGGAAGGAAAATCGCGTTTGCTTTTATCGAAAGAGAAGCCCCGAAGAGGATACCCACCGCGACGGCACGCTGCCAGGAAGGCTGGTCATACCAAATGTAAAACGCGATAATAGTAAAAGCGAAGAAGACGGTCTCTGGGATGTCTTTAGGATTGAAATGCATGTCGCCCCAAAATCGTGGATAAGTGCCCAGCACTAGAATGGCCAAGAACGCAGCAGATGTCCCAAGGCGAGGAGCTGCAAAGTGAAAGAGGACCAAGAGCAACAATCCACACAGCAATATCTTTGTCAGATGAAAGGCATCAATAGGATCAAGCCATCCCAAGCGATAGGCGAAGATTTCCATGGTCATTGCAGATAGCGTATCGGCTAGCGGAGGAAACTCCTGTGGTCTTCCCTGGAATGGCGACTCGTAAAGATTAAGCGGACGCTGATGAATCGCCAAGTCCTCGTTATCGAAGTCCAAATACGCTGGGTCAAATGAGGTAAAGAAGTGGAAGTACCGCTCGCCGAAGAATAGATTGCCTAGACCTTCATCCCAAGTGAGGCCATATTTCGGTAGTGTCAGTGCTCCCATGATAACAAAAGCGATCACACACACAACCACTAATAGCTCCACCCAGGTTTTTGCGCCTTTCACTTTTTGAAAGGAGTCCTCAGCCTCTCGCTCTTTCTCCAGGGCCTTCTTCAATCTTTCCACCCGATCCTCCAGGCTTTCTTATGATGTGCCTTTCACAGTGAGATGGCTCGCGGCCCAATGGTGTGCGTCGCCAGGAGGCTGAAAAGAGCTGTCAGCAATGAAGAACCCATCAATGTTCACAACCCCGCCAGCCATCTGGGAAATGAACTTTATCTTGTGCTCACCCTCTTTCATAGCTCCCAAAGGCAGCTCCTGATACGCCCACTCATCAGCCTCGTAACCCCACCCCCCTGTCGGTGGAAGGCTCATGCTGGGGCTGGCTCCAACCAACTCTCCATCGAGGTATACGTTCAGCGCAGCGTCTGTTTGCCCTTCACGGGCGTATCGAATGAACAGTGTGGCAGAGGGTAGGTCCAGAGGAATGGAGACCTCATATTCAACGAAATCGCCTTTGCTACCCCCCCAACCCATGCCAAGGCACTGCCCATTTGACGCAGGGGTTTTGACATCCTTTGCCTCAGAACCAGTTTGTGAGAGGAATGTTTCTCCCTCTTGCCAAACGTAGTTTTCCGGAGGCAACGCCTCAAAGCTCAATTCGTATAGAGCGACACTCCCATTGCGATATAGTAGATCTAAGTGTCTATCCCTAAAGCTATCCTGAAGTACCAATAAACCCCGTTGTGTATCTTGCACAGCGGCCCAATTTACCAGAAAATGGGTTACCTCCAGGTCTTTCATATACCTTAACAGCTCACTGACGTTGCGAGACGAAACTATGTCTCCAGCTTCGAAAGAGAAAAAAGGCACTAAAGTTCTGTCGGACAGATACCGGAACTCCTCATTGAAACAAAGTATCTTAGCATCGGGTGGCAAATTGCGATTCGCATATTGAAAAACCTCATAAGAGCTTAAGTGCCGAGATAAGTAATGTTCCCTGGATTCTATCCCTAGCACTACCTCGTATGGAATCTGTCGGACTATTCCTGGACTCCATCCTTCTTGCCAAAGGGGGTGAAAAAAGGGCAGATTCAAAAACAGTGTAACCGCCGTTACGGCCATCACTTCGGTAGAAAGAACGGCGTTTCCCCAGTTGCCCCAACCGACTATGTTGTTAACAACGTAGCTGACTATGATGCTGAGAAATGGTATTATGGGCATAAGATAGCGTATTATTGGAAAACTGATTACCCACAGGGCGAAGAATACACCGCAAAGCAGAAGTAGGTATCTGATCGTCTTATCTACCCTCAAGACAAGCAGAAGGGGTAGAAAGGTCAAGAAGATGGGACCTATTACGCCACCATATCTTTCTCCGTGAAAGGTCACATTCCAGGGAGATAGAATGTACTTGGTTAATACATTATCCCCCATGCCGAAACTGGCACGATCGAAGGTGGGATTGATGGGAGGCATCAAGGGGCTTTTGAAGATGTTATTCA
>JACNFS010000222.1 GCA_014384515.1 Dehalococcoidia bacterium
TTGCCTTTATTTACTATACCTCAGGAACCACTGGTTTGCCCAAGGGGGCTGTGCTTACCCACAAGGCGTTGATAAATACTGCTCGGGGGTTTGTTAGTCGCTATCCGCTAAATGAAAACGATGATTTAGTCTCGAACTTTCCGGCTGCCTGGGTGGGTGATAGTTACTTCGCTACTATTCCGCATTTGTTGACTGGGGCAAGGTTGAACTTCGCTGAGGAACCCGAAACCATTGCCGAGGATACCAGGGAAGTTGGGCCCGACTTTGTGATATATGGTCCCCGCCAGTGGGAGGGCCTGGTCAGTGAGATTCAGGTGAAAATGACTGATGCTAATCCGTTGAAGCGCTTCTGTTACAACCGGTTCGTCCCTGTAGGCCATAAAGTTGCCGACATGAGCTTTGAGGGCAGAACACCAGACCTGTTCTGGCGGGCACTTCATGGCATAGCATATTTATTTCTATTCAGACCGCTAAAGGACAGGCTGGGGTTAAGCAAGGCCAGGTTTGGTGTTACCGGAAGCTCGGTATTAAGCCTGGATACCTTTCGGCTGATCCATGCCATAGGCATTGAACTGAGACAGACCTATGCTAGCACAGAGGCTGGTTTCATCTCTTCGCACAGTAAGGGGGAAATCGACTTTCAAAGTGTGGGACGACCAGCACCTGGCACCGAGGTCAGGCTGACTGACGGGGGGGAACTCCTGGTTAGAAGTGATTGTATTTTCAGTGAATATTACAATGACCCGGAGAAGACGGCGGCTACCGTAATAGATGGATGGTGCCACACCGGGGATGCTGTGCACGTAAATGAGAAGGGCCACTTAATATTCATGGACCGGCTGGAACACATGGGGGAACTGGCTTCAGGAACCAAGTACGCTCCCCAGTATATTGAGGGTAGACTCAGGTTTAGCCCCTACATAAAGGATGCTATGGTCATTGGAGGTAAAGATAGGGGGTTTGTTTGTGGCATAGTGAACATAGATTTTGCCATGGTAGGTAAGTGGGCTGAACGCAGCGGTATTCCCTATACGACTTTTGTTGACTTGTCCCAGAAGAAGGTGGTTGCTGATTTGGTGCAACAGGATTTGATTCGGGTAAACAGCTATCTGCCAGAGGGAGCCAGAGTCAAGAGATTCGTCCTGATGCACAAGGAGTTTGACCCTGATGAAGCCGAACTCACCAGAACTAGAAAGCTAAGAAGAGACTTCATGGAAGCACGGTATAAAGACTTAATCGATGCCATGTATAGCGATAGGGAGAGTGTAACTGTGGAGGCACCGGTAACTTACAGAGACGGTAGAAAAGGGGTAGTGACTACCGCTATCAAGGTGAGGAGTGTCTAGAAGGGTATAGTAATGGCCGAGTTCCTTCAATACGTGATTACTGGCATAGCGGTGGGAATGGTCTATGCTCTGATTGCCCTGGGTTTTGCCTTGATTTGGAAATCCAGCGGTGTCGCCAATCTGGCCTTGGGGCAGTTGGTGCTGATTTCTTCCTGGTTTACCTACGGGATGCTGGTTCAGGCCAACTTCCCTTACTGGGTTGGGTTCCCTCTGACAATCTTGTTTGCCCTGTTCCTGGGGTGGATGATTGAGAGATTCACCTTGCGTCCGCTTGTCGCCCAGCCGATTTTGTCCCTGATCACGGTAACGTTGGGAGTGGCCTACTTTCTTGAAGGTGTGGTGAGCTTCATCTGGCCCATGAGTGTAGCCGCTTTGCCCCGCATGTTCCCCAAAGAGCCTATCCATATTGGTCCGGCAGTAGTTTCCCAGGAGTATATATGGGCCGGAGCTATATCCCTGGTTATATTTGGCCTCTTATCCTTATTCTTCAAGTATCATAAGATGGGCATTGCAATGAGGGCAACCGCTGACGACCAGTTGGCCGTCCAGGCTTGTGCCATTCCAGTGACCAGCGTTTTCTCCTTATCGTGGATGTTTGCCTGTGTAGTAGCCGCCATTGGCGGAGTTCTTATCTCCTTGATTGGTGGTATTACCTTCGGTCTAGTTGAGACTGGACTGAAATCCTTCTCAGTAGTGATATTGGGCGGCCTGAATTCCTTCATCGGTTGTATGGTGGCCGGCCCAATAATTGGCCTGGCGGAGAACCTTGGTGGCGGCTATCTCACTCCACTCATTGGACCTGGGATTAAGGACATCATACCGTTCATCATCATAATAATCGTCATGTTTATTAAACCGTATGGTCTGTTCGGCGAGACCCGAATAGAGAGGATATAGCAGAATGGATTTGCCCTGCGGTACGCGTAACTTCGACTATGCTAGAGACATGGCTATTCTGCGAACCAGGACGCACTGGGCGCTGCTTTTCGCCTTATTAGCCATTGTCTTTACTGCTCCGCTGTACTTGAGTAACTACTGGTTAGGTGTAGCTAGCTTAATTGGCATTACCATAATTGCCGCCATTGGATTGAATATCCTCATAGGCTACTGCGGACAGTTGTCTATCGGTCATGCTGGCTTCATGGCCGTGGGGGCCTATACCACAGCCGTTCTGACCAATAAGCTTGGCTTCCCCTTCCTGGCGGGACTAATCTGTTCCGGCTTCAGCGCTGGGTTCATCGGGCTCATCTTCGGTATTCCTTCGGTGCGGGTCAAGGGCTTTTATCTGGCAATCACGACCATCGCCGCTCAGTTCATCATTATCTGGATTATTAACCACTGGAGCAGTGTAACCGGAGGCTTTGTTGGAATTAGCGTTCCCTACGCCTCAATTGGAGGTATTGAGTTCAAAGATGATGCCAGCCAGTTCTACCTGATTATGAGCATCACGGCAGTTTGCATACTGTTCGCTAAGAATTTGGCGAGGGGAAGGGTGGGTAGAGCCTTCATCGCTGTCAGAGACAACGACCTGGCCGCTGAGGTAATGGGGATTAATCTCCTTTACTATAAGCTTCTCGCCTTCTTTATTGGCTGCTTCCTTGCCGGGATAGCTGGCTGCCTCCTGGCTCACTGGATGGGCTTTATGAATGCCGAAAATTTTTCCCTGGCTGATTCAATACTGTTCATAGGCATGGTGATTATCGGCGGCCTGGGCACCACCCTCGGCCCTATCCTGGGTGCGATTTTTATCCGGCTTCTGCAACAGGGTATGATGTTCATCTCACCGATCCTTGAAAATGCTTTCCCGGCCCTGCCAGCCGGCTTCGCCACCGGCCTGGGGCCCATGGTGTTTGGTCTGGTGATTGTCCTGTTTCTGGTACTGGAGCCCCGTGGACTGGCGCACCGCTGGATGTTGTTTAAGGCCGCCTACAGGCTATGGCCTTTCTCATACT
>JACNFS010000103.1 GCA_014384515.1 Dehalococcoidia bacterium
GAAATCAAACAGGATTACCAAGGCAAGCAGCCCTTGCTCATCGGCGTTCTTAAAGGTTCGTTCGTCTTCATGGCTGACCTAATTCGCCAGCTTGAATTGCCGGTAGAGGTGGACTTTGTCAAGCTTTCCAGCTACGGCGCCGGCAAGGAAACTTCAGGCAAGGTGAAAGTAGTGCAAGGGCTGAAGACCCCAATAAACAGCAGAGACGTGCTGGTGGTTGAGGATATAGTTGATACCGGGCTGACTCTTTCTTTCCTGCTGGACTACCTGCGAAAGAAAAAACCGGCATCCTTGAGACTCTGCGCCTTGACCGATAAGCCTTCAAGACGCCAAGTTCCGGTAACCATCAATTACCTTGGTTTCACCGTGCCCGACAAGTTCATCGTAGGCTACGGAATCGACTGGAATGAGAAGTTTCGCTATCTGCCCGACATATGTTTCATAGATTGAGATTTAACATGTAGTGCGAGGCTTCAGCCTCGCCAACAACCAGCCCAGAAGGTTGCAGCGCCCATGATTTGTCAGCAAGCTTAAAGGATTGTCCAACGTATGTTCTACAAGACTGGTTTATAGGAGGAACAGGCTATGAGCTTAGCTAAATTGATCTCAGTTGCCCGGGGGGACGCCCCAGCAGATTTACTGCTTAAGAATGCGCGAATAGTAAATACTTTCGTCGGCATTATAGAAGAAGGCAACGTGGCTATCTGCGAGGACAGGATTGCCGGCATCGGCAATTATCTCCAAGCCAAGGAAACGGTCGACCTAAAAGGCAGCTATTTGGCTCCGGGGCTGATAAACGGTCATATCCATATAGAAAGCTCGATGCTCCATCCGGCTCAGTATGCCCAAGCCGTAGTCCCCAGAGGAACTTCCGCTCTAATTACCGACCTTCACGAGATAGCCAACGTGGCAGGCTTTGACGGTATCGAGTTTGTTATGGACTGGGCACAAACGCTGCCCCTGGACATGTTCTTTATGGCTCCCTCCTGCGTGCCAGCTACCCACATGGAAACAAGCGGCGCCGAAATAAATGCCCAGGATATCAAAAAAGTCCTCAAATGGCCGAACGTTATCGGGCTTGGTGAAATGATGAACTTCCCCGGCGTTACTAGCGGAAACAAACAAGTCTTGAGCAAGATAGCTGCTGCCGAAGGTAGAGTCATCGATGGCCACGCCCCGGGCGTCACCAATAAGCAGTTGAATGCCTACGTAGCTGCTGGCATCTATTCCGACCATGAAACAACTTCTACAGAGGAAGGTAGAGAAAAGCTGAGACGCGGAATGCACCTGATGATACGGGAGGGCTCTTCAGAGAAAAACCTGGATGCTCTTTTGCCTCTGGTTAACGACAGAACATATAAGAGGTGCTTCTTTGTCGTGGATGACTGTAGTTGTTCCGACTTACTCCGCGAAGGTGACATCGATGCCGTGGTCAGGAAGGCAATCCGGAAGGGGCTCGAGCCAGTGAGGGCAATACAGCTGGCGACTATTAATACCGCCGAATATTTCAGGCTATATGACCGAGGAGCCATCGCTCCTGGCTATATAGCCAACCTAATAACGATCAACGACCTTTCACAGCTAGAAATAGACATGGTCTTCTATAAAGGTCGCCTGGTAGCCAGAGAGGGCAGCCATCTTCTACCCCCGCCAGAAACATCCGCCAACAAGCTAACCGATACCGTCCACATTAAGCCCTTCAAGATTGAGGCACTGAAGCTGACCACAAAGGCGGAAAGTCTGCCAGTCATTGAAATCATTCCCGGCCAGATAGTCACCAAGAAAAGGGTGGAGAGAATCAAAACCAAGGATGGGGTAGTTATGCCCAATATAGACGAGGACATATTGAAGCTAGTGGTTGTGGAAAGACACAAGGCTAGCGGTAACATCGGCTTGGGGCTGGTCAAGGGCTTTGGCCTGAAGCAGGGAGCACTAGCCTCATCCATAGCCCACGACTCCCACAACATAGTAGCCGTAGGTACCAATGACTCAGATATCCTCACTGCAATACGGGAAATAGAAAGGCTACACGGCGGGTTAGTGGTCTGCAGTGATGGTAAAATCGTGGCAGCTTTGCCCCTGCCTGTCGCTGGCTTACTCTCCCCAGAGCCCGTCGAAGTCGTTGTGGACAAATTCGAGAGCGTGGAAAGAGCCGCATCCGGGCTAGGAAATGTTCCTCCGGCACCCTTTGCACTCCTTTCTTTCCTTGCCTTGCCAGTCATCCCCGAACTGAGGCTAACCGACCTGGGACTGGTAGACGTACTGGAATTCAAGCTAATTTAGAACAGAGGAGGTTTACACAGTGAAAAAGACTCGGCTTTGTGACTTGCTAGGTATCGAGTATCCTATAATCCAAGGCGGCATGGTATGGATTACCAATGCTGAATTAGCCGCAGCGGTTTCCAATGCGGGAGGCTTAGGCCTAATCAGCCCCACTGCTGGAATGAGCCTCAACGATGACCAGGTAGCCCACTTAAGACAGCAGATAAGAACGGCCAAAAGCCTAACCTCGAAGCCTTTCGGGGTCAATTTGCCGCTATTGACTCCCGGGATTGAAGACTTAATTGCGGTAGTCATCGATGAGAGAGTAAGCGTAGTGGTAACGGCCGCTGGCAACCCTGCCCTGTACACAAGTCGACTCAAAGAAGCAGGCATAAAAGTCCTTCACGTGGCGGCTGCAGTCAGGCATGCCCAAAGTGCCGATAGGCGTGGGGTAGATGCGGTTATTGCCGAAGGTTATGAAGCCGGCGGCCACAACGGCCTGGATGAAATAACTACTTTCGCCCTGGTACCTCAGGTAGTGGATGCAGTGACAATTCCCGTTGTAGCTGCTGGTGGCATTGCTGATGCCAGGGGCGTTGTAGCTGCCCTAGCACTGGGCGCCGCCGGAGTCCAGATGGGCACCCGTTTCGTTGCCACTCATGAGTGCGCCGCCCACCCCAACTTCAAGGAAGCAATAGTCAAGGCTAATGATGTTGATACTGTGATTACTGGTAGGAAGCTTGGACCAGCTAGAATTCTGAAAAACGAATTCGCTGCCAGAATACTGGAGATGGAAGCTGCCGGAGCTTCAGCCGAGGAGCTTATAGCTTTCATTGGCATCGCCCGTTCCAGAACCGGGCAGCTCGAAGGAGACCTGGTCAACGGTGAAGCTTACTGCGGTTCCATAGCCGGCATGATAAAGGAAATCAAGAGCGCCGGTGAAGTAATACAAAGCATCGTTGACAGCTACGACACAGTGTTAGCTAGTCTAAGATAGCCAGGATTTCAACAGTTTCAGGAGGGCAAAGC
>JACNFS010000169.1 GCA_014384515.1 Dehalococcoidia bacterium
GGAATACCGCCAGCTAAATCCAAATCTTCAATATGATAATCGCTTGCCGGACTTATTTTGGAAATATGAGGGATGCGCTGACTAATCTCGTTAACCGAAGAGAGACGGAAATCAACCCCAGCTTCATAAGCTATCGCCATAAGATGCAGCACCGAATTGGTGCTGCCACCCAAAGCCATATCAACGGCAAAAGCGTTGTAAACAGACTCCTTAGTAATAATATCTTTAGGCAGAAGGTTCTGAGACAAGACAGACATGACCTGCCGCCCAGCTTCATATGCCAGGCTGACTCGCCGCGCATCTACTGCTGGAATCGTACCGTTGCCGGGCAAACCCATTCCCAAAGCCTCGGTCAAACAGTTCATAGTGTTGGCAGTAAACATGCCAGAACAGCTACCACAACCCGGGCAGGCGACGGCCTCCAGTTCAGCTAATTCGGCCTCAGTCATTTCTCCTTTGGCTACTCTGCCTACAGCCAGAAACACCGAGTTAACGTCAACCGACTCAATCTGACCATTTTTGCTCAGCCGACCAGCTAACATAGGACCCCCGCTCACAAAGATGGCCGGTATATTAAGTCTTGCCGCCGCCATCAACATCCCCGGTACCACCTTATCACAGTTGGGAATGAAGACCAGAGCATCAAAAGCATGAGCTTCAACTAGAATCTCCACCGAGTCAGCAATTAGCTCTCGGCTGGGAAGGCTATATTTCATGCCGGGGTGGTTCATGGCGATACCATCGCAAACAGCTATGGTATTAACCTCGAACGGCACGCCCCCTCCGCTTCTCACCCCTTCTTTCACAGCCTGAGCGATGGTTCCAAGGTGCACATGACCAGGCACAACCTCGCTAAAGCTATTGATTATACCTATGAAGGGCTTAGCAAAGTCCTCCTGGCAAACGCCTGTGGCCCGAAGCAAGGCCCGGTGTGGTGCCCGCTCAATGCCCTTTTTGACGCCATCGCTGCGCATCTTTTTCAAAACTGCCCCCTAAAGTTAAAACGCCGTCCCCCTTTGGAGACGGAAAAAGAGACTTCAGGCCATGCTAGTAAACTAGCATAGCAGCTATTTATTGTCAAGCGAAGCTGCTTCCAGACTACGTATCTTTTCCACGCGTCGAAAATGTCTACCACCCTCAAAGGTGGTTGCGAGATAAGCTTTTACGATATCCAGAGCTAGACCATGTTCAATTGTCTCCGCACCCAAGCATAAGATATTGGCATCAGTATGCTGACGAGCCCGCCCGACGCTGAAGACATCACAACACAGAGCGGCTCTTATGCCCCTCACCTTATTAGCAGCTATGCTCATGCCTATGCCACTACTGCAAATCAGAATCCCGTGGTCGAACTTTCCCGAGGCTACCGCTTCAGCTACTCTTTGAGCAACATCGGGGTAGTCCACAGGCTCACTACTATAGCAGCCAAAGTCCTTACAATCATGCCCCAACTCCGTGAGCAGACCTGTGATAGTCCCTTTAAGCTCCAAACCACGATGATCACAGCCCAAAGCAACCTGCATTTCTGCCTACCTATCTAGCGTATTCCTGGCATATCCTTTTTATCTCGTCCTCGGGTATGATACCTCGACGCAAAACCACAGGTGTCTCCCCGGTGACATCGACCACGGTGGATTCCAGGCCACCAGGGCACCTGCCCATGTCAATAATCAAGTCAACCCGGCCACCTAATTGTTGCTCAACCTCCTGAGCCGTGACAGCACTAGGGCTATCGCTCACATTGGCGCTGGTTCCAATAATAGGCATCTCCAATCTACGAATGATAGCAAGAGGGACAACGTGGTTGGGAATTCGCACCGCTACCTTATTGCTACCAGCAGTAACGCTATCAGGAAGCAAAGCCGCTTTGGGCAAAACCAAGGTTAGCCCGCCAGGCCAAAAGCGCCTCATCAAGTGCTCAGCAACCCCCGAAACTGAGCCGGCCACGGCCGCGACTTGCGTTGCATCAGCCACTAGAACCGGCAGGGGCAGATAACGGGGGCGCCGCTTGACTTCATAAATTCTTCGAGCAGCTTCACTGTTAAAAGCATCGCACCCCAGTCCGTACACCGTATCCGTAGGGAAAGCTACAATACCGCCAGCCTTGAGGATTTCGATAGCTCTGTCAATTTGAAAAGCTTCTTGCCGGGACAGACCACCCACTTTTGAAGTACTTCGCACCACGGGAGATTACTCTGTACCAAAGTTCTCTGCCAAGAATGTTTCAATAACTGGCCCAACACCGGGATACTCCCACATGTATTCGTGCCCTGGTGCTTCCAAGCCCAAATCGAAATTATACGCTCCGAAGACAATAAACGCTCTGGTTATCAACCAGTCAACAGGTGTAAAAGAGGGAGCCTGACCAATAATAAACAGCTTCACCCAATTAGCTTTGAACAATGTCACAAGGTCTCTTCCAGCAAGAGCATCATCCCCAACCCCACTATTGTCTATCACCAATGACTGAGCGACTTCAGGCGCTCGATGCCAGAAAGGGGTGCCCACCTGGATAGAGTATACCCCAGGGTCATCTTCCAGATATCTGGCTACCTCACTGGTGAAAGCAGCACCACTACTCTGACCGGCTACTATTATCTTCAGGTCGGCGATTTGCTGAGTCAAAAACCCGATCTTAGCAGCCAATTCTCTTGCCTTCGAAGGATAATGTGTCACATGCTCTTTGAATTCAAAAAAATACTCCGCCAAGCCACCGCCAGTGCGCACACGGTCAACTACACAATACTCACACCCCAGTTCAGTCAGCTTGGCTTCAATCCCAGCCATCCAAGTTCGCCCCTGGTAATCAGCAGATAATGGTTTCTTGCCCCAACCACCCGCGTTGCAGAAAATAGCGAGGTCGCTGTCCTTGACCTCGTAGTAAAGGTCAAGCAACTCGGCAACAAATTGCTCCTGCACCTCCCTGCCTGCCCCAACAACATCCTCAGCCAACTGCCAAGCTTGCTGCTCAATGCTATCCATAGACTCGAAGTCAAGCGTTGATAACTGTGTTCGTCTACCAAGAGAACCGTCCAGGTAGACTACCAGGGCAAGCAGACAGACAACCAAGACTACTGCCAGTCCACCCTTACGAAGCCAAGGTACGAGGAAACGCTTGCTCTTCTTCATCAACTAACCGTATATGACACACCCCATGATATTCTATACCTTTATGACAAATATAACAAAAACGCCTAGCCTCGGAAACACAAACCACCTAGCAACCCCAGCTGCCGTTCCGGCCCCTTCGCCTGTCCTTCCGAGGAACTCCTTTG
>JACNFS010000184.1 GCA_014384515.1 Dehalococcoidia bacterium
ATATACAAGAATTGATTGAGAAGGGGCTGGTTTTTCCCACGAAGAAAGGGCCTCAGATGGCTCGCAATCTCATGCAGTTGCACGATGCTTCGCTATTGAACACCAAGTTTGATGAGTCTCTTGGAGACGAGTTTTTTGACCTGTTTAAGGAAATGATGGATACGGAGATGTTATCTAGTATGACAGACCTCATGGCAGGCGGGGAGCGACCCGTGGCGAGAGTCATACCGAGATGGAAATCAATTAAGGAAATCCCTGGAGTATTGCCCTGTGAAGATGTCAGGGAGATAATCAAAAGCCAGGATAGTCTTGCCTTGGTCCACTGCTCGTGCAAACGCGAACATAGGCAACGAGAGTGTCAAAGCCCTACTGAAGTCTGCATTAATGTTGGTAGGACAGCTCAGTACAATATCAGCCGGGGAGCAGGAAGACAGCTTACCGGTGAAGAGGCATTGCAGCTGATGGAACGGACTGACGAATTACCACTCATACATGTATCGCTAAACCAGACGGCGGTTAACCAGTTAATCTGCAATTGCCATTGGTGCTGCTGCGCACTGCTTCGGCCTATGTTCCACCAGAATAAATACAAGGTCTACGACGGGATAGCCAAGAGCCGTTTCGAAGCCGTTGTTGATCCCGAGAAGTGCGTCGGGTGCAAAACGTGCATGGATAGATGTCAATTTGCAGCCGTCCAGATGAAATACTACCCTGAAATCGGTGGAGAACGCTCATACACCGACACCGAAAAGTGCATGGGGTGTGGCTCTTGTGTAATTTCCTGCCCCGCTGAAGCCAGAGCAATGAAGCTGGTGCGCCCACCTGAGCATATTCCAGAAGCGGCGGCTGGAATCTATTGAGAGATGCTGCAGGAAGGATACTTGTACCTGAAAGCAGCTGAGTATGTGTTAGTCCACAGTGAGCTGAGAATAGTGGACAGCCTTTCCTGGGTATGGAGCACATAAGTGGGGCTAATTCATTGTCCGATGGGAGCTGCCTATTATGATGATGAGCCTTGTATTGATTGCGGCTTGTGCTCGGCGAAAACTAAGGAAGACATGGTAGAGGCGTCAAAAAGGATCAGGGACTACCTGAGGGCCCATGCTGAAAAGAGAAGGGGACCAAGCAAGAAGATAGCTGTCTGTGGCAAAGGTGGCACCGGAAAGAGCACCATAGTTGCGTTGATGACAAATGCCCTGCGCCAAGCAGGCTATCTTGTCTTGGTCATGGACACCGATGAATCGAACCCAGGCCTATATCGATTGTTCGGTTTTGACCAGCAACCCAGGCCGCTCATGGCATTACTGGAAAGGTTCTCGTTAGGCGAGACAAAGCCAGAAACAGAGTGGCTGAAGCAGGATGAAATCTTGGTCCAGGATATTCCAAGCGAATACCTGCTTGAATGTGATAGTCTTAAATTCTTGATGGCTGGCAAGATCGCTGACCCTTTTCAAGGCTGTGCCTGTTCAATAGCTGACATCGCTAGGGGCTTTATAGAAAAACTTGTTTTGAAAGATAGAGAGATTGTGCTCATCGATATGGAGGCAGGTATTGAGAGCTTTGGGAGGGGTGTGGAAAGAGGTGTTGATACTGTGCTGGTGGTAGTCGAGCCTTCTTTCGAATCCCTTGCCCTTGCTGAGAAAATCAGTTACATGTCCGACGGGATTGGCGTAAACAAAGTAATGGCTATTCCCAACAAAGTCACCTCAGAAAAGGTTGAAAAAAGGATAATCGAGGAGCTTGAGAACAAGAAGATAAAGGTTATTGGCACCATCTACTTTGATAGCCAAATTAATGAGGCCAGTTTGGAAGGGAAAACACTATTAGGTAGTTCAAGTGCTGAGGAGGATATAAAGAGAATTACTCGGCTACTATTAGTTGAATAATTGTGATGCCTACATCCTTGTATATTCTATGTTTACTAGCTCGTCAGTGTTGCTGAATATGAATATGGCAAGGCTGTTGTTTGCCCGCGAAAGATGGACGAGACTCACTAGCTTCGTTGTGCCGTGCCCCCTTTCTCGATCCAGAGTCTAGCATTTTACCTGTACTAACTTTCAGGGGGCCGGTCACCGGAGCATCCCATCCACCTACACGGCCCGAGTTAAACAACGCACGAATGGCACAGTGTCAAGAAGGTCGAGGCAGCCGCCTACCTAATCACAAAGGGCACAACAATGGCTACCAGACCCGTAAAGAGGACCGCGAGCATAAAAAGGTTGTACCTGGTTTTATAATCACTCAAAAGGGATGGGTCATAGTAACCCTCAACCCCTTGGTCTTTGTACATCTTTAGAAGCCCGCTCAGCAGCTTCTTTCTCATTTGCCTCCCTCGAATTAACCCAAGCTCTACAACAAAGTTCACCACTATCAAGAGAGCGACGAAGGTAAACATCACGATCATGGCGGTACCGTTTGTCTCTGAAGAAGCAATTCCAGAATTGATGCCAAGAGTTATGAGGTTTAGAACAATCGCCGTGAGAACAAAAATGGTATCCGTACGTGTGTTCGTGCCAAGTTCGTTAATAATATGCTCATGAACCCGCTCAATCATATTTCCTCCCTTCGTATGATTAATAGCTTTTGATTAGTACTACGGCCTATTGCCGTCCGAAGCGCATAAAGATGAGAATAAACCCAGCAATGGCTAAAGCGGCTACTCCGGCCCCTACCCACACCCAGAATAACGCAGATTCCAGCCTCACAAAGATGTTGGCCACCCTTCTCGTTTCGTTTGCCTCGGCAATAAGATCGACAGCATATTCTCCTTTGGCGGCGTTGTCAACTGACCTTATGATGGATACAACCGTTTGAAAACTGCCAGGGCCTAGATAATCTATGCGCCCTGGCCTAAACTCAGCAGTCCATCCTTCCGGTAAATCTGCATATAGCCGAATATTGGTGATCGCTTTGTTGCCGTTGTTCCCAACCTCTAGGAATATGGTTATGTCTCTCCCGGGGGTTATCCTATCGTAGTAGCTATCGGAGACAAGTCTCAAAGTCAGGTCTATCTTCTCTTCTTGAGCCAGGATGGAGCAAGGCAATAATATTGTCATCAGGCCAACCACGAATAGAGATAGCCAGTAGATTTTACGACTAATTCCCATCGACTTGCCCTGGTATAGAAATGCTTTCTATGTAGGCTTGCAAATAAAGATAACATTCGGTAATAGATAATGCAAGTCTAAGCAGCAACTGCCAGTCGATCGCACTTTTCATCGAAATGTTTGAGCCTGGCCCCATTATGGCACGAAATAGTCAATTTGGCTTA
>JACNFS010000177.1 GCA_014384515.1 Dehalococcoidia bacterium
CTCCCATGGGGCACATGAGCTTGACGCCCCTGGGGGTGGTGACCTCCCGGAGCGGCGCCCTGGGGCAGTAACGGTGCTTCTGGACTTTTGGCATATTATCTACAATAGCGGGCGCCTTCGGCGCTAGAGGGTTTGTTTATGTTCTTGGGAAGACAATTGAGTGCGCTGCGAGCGCGAGGTGGAGTGCAAGGGTGGTGGGCTAGGGGATGGAGTGAAAGAGAGTGGGAATTCCGCCCCGGACAGTGGCGACTGTCCTAAGCATTGCAGAAATCGTGATGTTGTGCATCTGCTTATTGCGATAACAAAGTAACCAACTTCTGGAGTACCTCCGAGATAGTCTGGGTCGGCAGGGTGCATATCAATTCTGCGTTTCGAGCGCGCCAATCTAAATTTTTGACTTGGTCAGATAAGATTGCCCCGGTTACCGGCAACGCCGCAGGAATGAGAACCTCGAATGGATAGCCCTTGATCTGGGTGGTGATGGGGCAAAGGATAGCCAGTCCTGTCTTGTCGTTGTAGGTTTGAGGTGAAAGCACTACGGCAGGACGCCGTCCTGCTTGTTCGTGACCTGCTTGCGGATGGAAGGTGATCCACACCACATCTCCGCATTGAGGAACATAAGTCTGGGAGGCTACCACGTTTCGTTACCTATGGCCGGACCGGTATCAATCTCGTGATGCAAGTTGTCTTTGGTAACCTTTGCCAGAAGTTCCTTAAGGGTCAAGTTCGGTTCAGCTACAGGCGTGATAACGAGTTTCCCATCTGCCAACGAGACTTCAACAGACGTTTCTTTCTGGAGTCCTACTTCGGCAGCAAAAGATTTGGGGATACGTAAAGCAAGACTGTTGCCCCATTTCTGGACGCGGGTTCTCATCTCAAACCTCCATTTATGGTATCTACATTGAAGATACTCCTTTTGCTAGTGTTTGTCAAGTCTGTGTAAGCGTCCAGGAAGCTCGGAGATATTGTCTACAATAGCATGCGCCTTCGGCGAGAGAGGGGTTGTTTATTTGTTGGGAAAGCAATTCAGCCAGTGCCGGCGCAGGTTTGGTTGCGCGGGCGGCCCCGCTTGCATGGCTGGCGCTGGGGTGGTGAGTCCCTGAGCCAGACTTCTGAGAGCCGGGTCTGGGCGAAGCCGAAGGCTCGCTGAACCTGTCTGGCGCTGAGGGCGAAGCGTGCGGCGAGCTGGCCAGGGGTTAAGCCGGCGACATGGTTGAGGAGCGCCAGCGTCTTTGCCCTGAGGAGGTTGGCGAGGGTTTCTTCTCCCCACGGGACTTTCTCGGTGACGCAGAGAGGGAAGGGGCACTCGAGGCAGCACGGGAAGAGCCCGCAGCCCTGGTCTCGGTAGATGGTGGGGTAAGAGACAGCCTGGGGGTCTGTTGGTAATCGCCTGAGCCTGGGTAGTGCGGATAGTGAGTGCTGGATGATGCTAGTCATTGCGGATACCTCCCATGGCTTTCTTGGGCGCCCAATCGGCTGCTGCCTGAACAACCAGGGCGAGGCTGGTAAGGTAGTCATCATGGCCGTCCCCGGGGTCGACAAAGAAGTTGAGCGTCTGGTTGGGCCTAAAGACTTGCTTCGCCTTCTCAAGCTCAAACATGAGCTCCTTGTAGTGGTTTGAGCCGTCCTGCTTGTACAGCTTCAGCCTTCTCCCGCTGAAGCCCAAGCAAAGGGTTCTTGCCTACAAGAACCTGGGCAGGCATATGAAGTCACACATACTTAATCTGAGGTTTTCTGTCTTTGCTACAGAACTATATTGTCTATGAGCCTTGTCTTGCCAAATCTGACCGCCAGGGAAGCCAGCGCGGGTCTATCGATTTCCAACAGCTCTTCGAGAGTTTCAGCGTCGGCAATGCTGACATAGTCAATTTTGGCTAACGGTTCCTTGCTGATAAGAGAGACCATTTCCTGGCGCAGGCGCTCGGCGTTCCTCTCGCCCCCTTTCCACAAGCCCTGAGCCAGGGTAAGCGCCCTGAACAAGACAGCAGCCGCCTGACGTTCTTGAGGGTTAAGGTAGACGTTGCGGCTGCTCATTGCCACGCCATCGCTCTCCCGAACAGTAGGCACAACTATGATTTCCAGGTTCATGTTGAGGTCGGCCACCATTTTCTTGATGACTGTCGCCTGCTGAGCATCTTTTTGACCAAAATAGGCTCGGGTAGGCTCAACGATGTTGAATAGCTTGGCAACTACGGTGGTGACTCCCTTGAAGTGCCCTGGACGACGACTGCCTTCAAGCGGCTCAGTAACTTTCCCCACTTCAACCCAGCTACTAAATGCCTCAGGATAAACCTCTTTGTCTGATGGCATGAAGACAATGTCGGTGCGCTCTTTTTCCAGTAGAGCCAGGTCACGCTCTGTGTCACGGGGATAGGCACTGAAGTCTTCGGCCGGACCGAACTGGGTAGGATTGACGAAAATGCTCACTACCACTACCGAGTTCTCGTTTCGAGCTCGCTTGACCAAAGCTAAGTGCCCGTCATGAAGGTAGCCCATGGTGGGGACAAAGCCTACCGAGCCGAAGCTCTGCCTCCTTAAGGCCTTCATCTCGGCAATAGTTTCGACTATTTCCATGACTATTTAGGAGCCAGCTAATTCTTTGAGCAGGCTCTCATCCATGGTGGAGCTATGTTCTGTGGTGGGGAAGCTACCAGACTTGACCTCGCCCATATAGTCAGCGATGGCAGTCCTGATTGTGCCGGCGAGCTTGGCATACTGTTTGGCATGTTTGGGCACAAAATCGGCAAATAAACCTAGCAAGTCGTTGATTACCTGCACCTGACCGTCGCAGTCGGGACCAGCGCCAATACCAATGGTGGGGATGCTCACCTTTTGGGTAATCAGCTTGGAGAGAGGTGCTGGCACTAATTCCAGAACAATAGCAAAGGCACCGGCTTGTTCCAGGGCACGAGCATCCATGAGCAATCGCTCAGCAGCCTCCGGGGTTTTGCCCTGCACCTTGTGGCCACCCAACTGGTGAACAGATTGTGGAGTTAGCCCAATGTGTCCCATAATCGGGATTCCGCAATCGACAATCCGCTTCACTGTCTCGGCGACAGTGACACCTCCTTCCAGCTTAACTGCTTGAGCTCCTCCCTCCTGAATAAATCGGGCGGCATTATGCAAGGCCTCGGAGATATTGGTATGATAGGACATGAATGGCATATCACCTATTACCAGGGCTTGTTTGGTACCCCTGACCACCGCCTTAG
>JACNFS010000114.1 GCA_014384515.1 Dehalococcoidia bacterium
TGATAAAGGAGAATGTTGCTTCCTTTATTGGCGACAGCGATGTCTGTGATTGCCTGGACTTCATTGTGGAGCCTGGCAAAGAAGAGGATTTCTTCAGGGTGCTGCATGACAATCTAGTGAGAGAAGGAATCATCCGGTTAGATATGGCCCCTCTGAGACCCGATTCTACAGTACTCACCAGCCTGATAAATATCGCTCAGAGACTAGGCTGGCAGGTCTCGTGCTCCAAGGAAGATGTCTCGGTGGAGCTGAATTTGCCTGCCACGTGGGAGAAGTATCTCCAAATGTTGACCCCAAAACAGCGCCACGAGTTGAAGCGCAAGTTAAGGCGGCTAGATGAAGAAGGCGAAATAAGCTACCGAACCAGCACAGATGCCAATCTACGCGATGTTGATATCTTTCTGAGGTTGTTTCGAGACAGCCGCCAGGACAAGGCAGCATTCTTGACCCCGGAAATGGAATGCTTTTTCAGGTCGCTGGCAAATGCCATGTCCGAGCAGAAACTACTGAGATTGAGCATACTGGAGCTTAACACCTCCCCCGTGGCAGTTACCATGAGCTTTGATTACAAGAACGATATGTACCTGTACAACAGCGGCTATGACCCGCACTATGCTCAGTTAAGCGTGGGAGTCATCTCTAAAGCGCTATGCATCAAGAACAGCATCGAGAGAGGTAAGAAGAGGTTCGATTTTCTTAAGGGAGGTGAAGCGTACAAATATCACCTCGGCGGACGCGAGTCGCCTATATACAAATGCTCTCTCACGTTTGTAGCATAACATCTCATGGAGTTGAAAGGAGCTTAATTTATGCAAAAGCAGCTTAGGCTAGCCATGATTAGCGTTCATAGTTGCCCCGCGGGTAAGCTAGGAGGAAGAGATACCGGCGGGATGAATGTCTATGTTGTGGAACTGGCACGGGAACTGGGGAGAAAAGGGCACGTTGTAGATATATACACCCGGGTTCATCAACCAGAGCATGAGCAGCTGGTCAGTTTGGGGCAAAACGTTCGGCTGATACACCTTGAAACCATACGTGATGAGGAGATGCCCAAGATAGCCATCTATTCCTACCTTCAGAGATTCACCTGCGGCGTGCAGGATTTCAGGAAATGTAACAACCTCGACTACGACCTGATACATAGCCACTACTGGCTATCAGGCCTGGTGGGAATGCAGTTACGGGCATGGTGGCATATTCCTCAGGTGGTAATGTTTCACACCCTGGGTGCCGCCAAGAACAGTACCGGTGTAGGTGAAGACGAGCCTGAGCTAAGAATAGAGAGCGAGCGGGAGGTGGTGAATAATTGTGAACGCATTATCGCAGCCACAGACAGGGAAAAGGAAGAACTCATCCAGCACTATGGCGCTTCTCCACAGAAGATTGCCATCATCCCTTGTGGTGTTAACCTGGGCTTATTCAAGCCCGTAGATAAAGAGACGGCACGAAAGGAACTGAGTTTGGACCATGAAAAGGTCATACTGCTTGTGGGTAGAATTGAACCCCTGAAAGGGCTGGGGCAGATGTTGAGGGCATTGACACACATCACGGGCAAAGAAGCTCCCAGGCTCATGATTGTTGGTGGTGATGAACATAGTCAGGGTGAGGTGCATGCACTACAAGGAATGGCACGAGAGCTCCACATCGAAGACCAGGTTACCTTTGTTGGATCAGTGCCCCAAGAAACGCTTCCCCTGTTCTACAGCGCTGCAGATGTCTGCGTTATCCCCTCCTATTACGAAAGCTTTGGCATGGTCGCCCTGGAATCCCTGGCCTGCGGCACGCCAATAGTGGCAACCGATGTCGGGGGCATGAGACATATTATTCGCCGTAGTGAAACCGGACGTATAGTCGAGGACAATTCTCCCCATCATCTGGCAAGCAGCATATCCGAGCTTCTTTGCCAAACAGAAGAGCAGGAACAACATGTCGAAACGAGGCGAGCCTTGATGGCTGAATTCAGCTGGGCCAATATAGCTGACACGATGCTTCAGGAGTACGATAGGATACTCAAGGATTACCCGGGTGCGGATAACCTATGATTCTTTCATACCACAGAGTCTCTTCGCAGAGCTGAAAACCCTCGGAATCGTAGAGTTTGATAGCCGCATCGTTCTTGCTATCGACTGTTATGTCGATGATTTCCCTGCCCTTGCTCTTAAGATGTGATAAACCTGCCCGCAGTAGTTCTCTGCCCAGACCCCTATTTCTGAGGTCAGGATCCACACCCAGCATGTAGATGCGCCCCTTGTTCCTGCCTGTAGATGAATCCTGTCCACAATCCGCTGCTGTCCAGCAGTAGCCGATGACCCTACTTCCATCCCATGCCAAGATGACATCGTCTGGGGAATTGCCTTTGACTCTCAGCCACCAGGCTATGTCTTCGATAGTATTTGGATTATATCCCCAGGTGCCAGCAAAGCAGCGGTTCTGAATCTGTGCAAGTCTCTCCTCCCCACCGGCCTCAAGATGGCGACATGCTGAATTCAGCCGGTCAGCACTCTCAAGATTGACTTCAGAAACGTCCAGCCTGAATTCATAGTGACGACGAACTTCGTTGAATCCCGAACTTAATAGTAATTCTGCCTCGGCTAACTTGTCCGAATGTACGCTCACATGGGCCTTTCTTGCTCCGAGTTTCCTTGCCCGTTCCAGAGCCCGGTGTAGAAGTTCCATGAGTATAGGCCTCGGGCTATACGAGGGATGAACCCAATAATCGAGAACTACCCGCCCGATGCCAAGCTCTACTGTGATATCCAAATAGCCGATGATTGCTCCGTCCACATCAGCAAAGAAAAGGTCTTCTCTCGCATCATAATTGGGCCTGTTTGCCATGTGAGCAAAAACCGCCCCTGGCTTCAGTCGCTCGTAAGCCTCACAATCTCGCGGGTCCTGCGGATTACAGTTCCTGACCGTTAATTTGTGGCCCATTTCTCAGCACTTTCCCCTCCACCACCGAGATTGCTTCGTCTCTCACGCTCCTCGCAATGACGTACCTACCAATGTCATTGCGAGCGAAGCGTGGCAATCTCTGTGGTTGCTTCTTTGCACCCTCACCTTACTCCTCTCCCTTCGAGGGAGAGGTTAGATGGGGGGGCTAGATTGCAATTGTACCAGGGCACGTATTATCATACAATCCACGTTGGTACCGCACAGTGGAGCCTTGGAGATATGACAAAAACTTGCCACGCCAGTCTGTT
>JACNFS010000223.1 GCA_014384515.1 Dehalococcoidia bacterium
AGCCGGCAAAGACAAGTGTCTGTTTTATCCAGCTCCATGAACTGGCTCCCGCTAATCTGCCTGTTGGTCGATGGGCAATGGCGCCGAGCCGACAAAGGATAAAGACCAGGCCTATTATTGAAATAGCGCTACAGCCATAGAAGGCAGCGTCGAAACCGAAGTAGCTTGATATCAAGCCGCCGGTTACCGGTCCGGCCATGAGGCCCAGCTGGAATGACGCCGTATACCAGCCTATAACTTCGCCTCGTTGTGCCGCCGGAGTTAGGTCAATTACCAGAGCGATCGCTGCCGGGAGGAAAGCAGCTAAAGCCAACCCATGAATTGCTCTGACCAGAATAACTTGCTCAGGACTGGCAGCCAGGGGATAGAGCAGTGGTGCCAGGGTAGAGATGATTAGGCTAGCGACCACAAACTTATGCCGTCCTAGCCTGTCGGAAAGCATGCCAAGGGGGATTAAAAACAAGGCGGCCACATAAGAGTAAGTGGCTACTATCAGGCCGACTTGGGATACGTCAGCACCAAGTTCAGTGGCATAAAGCGGCATTACCGGAAATAGCAAACTGAAGCTGGTAGCTGCGATAAAAGCTACGATATAAATTGTGAAAAGGGTAAAGGAATTCTTCAATGGTGACTCTCGTTCCTATAACTCTAGCACAAAGCCTCGGCATTCTGAAGCCTACGTGTTGCTCCAATACCTTATGAACAGAGGTTGCATATTTACCAACAAATGTAGCGCGACCTTTTAAGGTCGCCTCCGGTGGGGCTTGGCGAGGCTAAAGCCTCGCACTACATGGTGGGGCCTATGACAAGAAAGAGCGGTATGGTAGAATAACTTTATGACGAGTGGGAGTGGGAGACCTGGCCTGAGTATAGAAAGCGACGGCCCTTTCGGGCTCAAGGCAAGACTAGCCGATTTCTTGACTCTGAGTCGGGTTGTCATTGGCCTGGTAATTCTTGCCCTGAGCTTTGTAGGTAGCGATGCCTACATGGCGGTGGTCATTCTACTAATAATTGGAGGAATAACTGACATATTTGATGGAAGGGTAGCCAGACGCTATCTCGGAGAGAAACGAGAAGGCGCACTGGGGAAGCACGACCTGAAAATAGATACCTTTTTCGTTCTTTGCGCTTTAGCCTATTTTTCTTTTTCAGAGATAGTCATCCCCAAGCTAGCGGGCTTGGGATGGATAGGCCTGGCCTTGATTGCTATTGCCGCATATAAAGGAAAGCCGAAAATCTTGCTTATATTTGAAATCCCCGCCATATTGGCGTTGATAATAAGTGCTGGTTTGTACGACTTGGGATTGTTTCTCTTGATTGTCGTACCGGCGCTATTTGCCGGGACCGTTATGAACCACAAGAGAATTCGCTATCAAGTCTTTGAGAATTTCCCCAGGTACTTTTCTGAGTGACCGGATCCATCATTTTGTCCGCTGCTCTGGTTATGGTGGCAAAGTCCCTGTGGTGTTGTTCTACCCACCAACGTCCTCGACGTGGCCAGCAAATCCTGTGAAGATGCTCAAAGACTAGGTGGGAGGTGAGGAAAGCGATGGATGTTATCGAGGCGATTAAGACAAGGCATAGCGTGCGGGCCTACAAGCCCGAGCCTGTTCCGAAGGATATCCTTGCCGAGCTTATGGAGGTAGCTCTTCGGGCTCCTTCCTGGGCGAATACGCAGACATGGGAGTTCGCCATCGTAAGCGGCGAGACCATGCGAGAGCTCAAGCAAAGCCTGGGGGGCAAGGCATCAGCTCAGGACGAAAGGTACCCTGACATCCCGCGTCCGGAATGGCCCTCGCCGTATCGCGAGCGGGGCAGAGAGAATGGAATCCGACTTTACCACCTGCTAGGAATAAGCCGCGAGGATACCAAGAGGCAATTGCACTGGTTCGTCGACATGTATCACTTCTTCGATGCGCCCAATGGCATCATCGTCTACATCGATAGGGAACTTAGCGTGTGGGCATTGTTGAACGTGGGTCTAATTGTCCAGACCATAGGCCTGGCGGCACTGAACTACGGGCTGGGCACAACTATCCTAGCGGCCAGTGTCAGCTATCCGGACGAGGTGAGGCGCATGTTGAACATCCCTGAATCGAAACAACTGGTGATTGCTATGGCTATTGGCTATCCAGACCTAGAGGCTGAGGTAAATAGGTTTTGCAGCAACCGTGAACCACTTGAGACTATGGTTACCTGGCATGGCTTCTAGGGCAATCTGTAAGCGGGGAAATTGTAAATAGGTGGGCGACCAGCTCAAAAGTACTCGAGATGGAACTATCATTGTTCATTACAGAGGTAGGCGTTCGGTGAACAAGGGAAAGGTCTATCTGGTGGGTGCTGGCCCCGGGGACCCCAGCCTGATTACAGTGAAGGGGCTGGACTGCCTCAGGAGAGCCGACGTTGTCATCTATGACCGGCTGATTGATGATAGTCTCTTTGATGCGGCTCCCCGTGAAGCCGAAAGAATATATGTGGGCAAGGGGCGTGGGTGCCATGCCAAAGAGCAGAAGGAGATAAATCAATTGCTGGTCAGCAAGGCCCAAGAAGGTAAGACGGTAGTCAGGCTGAAGGGCGGTGACCCTTTCGTTCTGGGGCGAGGAGGCGAGGAAGCAGAAGCTTTGGCTATGAATCATGTCCCCTTCGAGGTAGTACCTGGAGTATCATCAGCACTGGCCGTCCCGGCTTATGCGGGTATCCCGGTGACCGATCGCCGACTGGCTTCCTCCTTCACTGTTATCACCGGTCACGAGGATGCCCAGAAGCGCAAGTCGAGTATTTCCTGGGACAAGATAAGCATGGGCGGAGACACCCTCGTCTTTCTAATGGGGATGGGGAATCTGGCGCGCATAGTCCGCCAGTTGGTAGAAAATGGCAGGCCACACTCTACTCCTGTGGCGGTAATAAGCCAGGGTACCGGCCCCAAACAGCGGACTATAGTGGGCACGCTTGAGGACATTGTGAGCCGAGCTGCGGAAGAAAGCTTTCAGCCACCTGCGGTGGTAGTAGTCGGTGAAGTGGTTCGGCTTAGGGAGTATCTGCGCTGGTTTGATAACCGCCCTCTTTTTGGCAAACGCATTCTGGTCACCAGGGCAGAACACCAGGCCAACGAATTGAGCCGGCTTCTCCTGGACTACGGAGTTATGCCTGTTGAGATGCCGGTCATCAAGATTAGCCCACCACCTACCTGGAAGGAG
>JACNFS010000224.1 GCA_014384515.1 Dehalococcoidia bacterium
AAATCAGAAAGATTTGCGTTCTCGGAGCCGGCGCTATGGGGCATGGAATTGCCCAGGTTTGTGCCCAGGCAGGATATCAGGTTAATCTGCAGGACATTAAGGGCGAGTTTGTGGAGTCAGGGATTAGCAGGATTCGGAAATTCCTCGGCGGTAGCGTTGAGCGCAAGAAGATGACCCAGAATGAAGCAGACAATATACTGAGCCGTATCAAAGGTACGACTGATTTGAG
The DNA here is from genome assembly GCA_014384515.1 of Dehalococcoidia bacterium. Taxonomy (GTDB): domain Bacteria; phylum Chloroflexota; class Dehalococcoidia; order GIF9; family UBA5629; genus JACNFS01. Next base: position 230 of record JACNFS010000224.1, read on the forward strand.
ACAAGCAGCCCGGGATGTTGACCTGGTCATTGAAGCCATAGTTGAAGACATCGATATAAAGAAAGACACCTTTAGAGAGCTAGACCAAATATGCCGTGAGGATACGATATTTGCTTCCAATACCTCGGCCCAGTGTATCACTGAGATGGCGATGGTGACTAAGCGCCCCGACAAGTTCCTTGGGATGCACTGGTTCAACCCCGCCCAGCTTATGCGAGGCATAGAAGTCATTGTCACCGACAAAACCTCGCAGGAAACGTTGGACACTATGGTGAACTTATGCAAGAAGTTGGGCAAAGAGCCCGGGGTATGCAAAGACTCACCGGGATTTATTGTCAATAGACTTATCCAGATCTGGTACAACGAAAGCCTGAACATGTTCGATGAAGGCATAGCTGACCCGCAGGACATAGACACTGCCTTAAAGGTGGCTTACAATTTCAGGATGGGACCTTTTGAACTGCGTGATATGGTCGGTATGGATGTTGCCTTAGCTAGCACCGGGACGCAGTACCGAGAGCTAATGAGGGAACAATTCAAACCACCAAGATGCCTGGTAATGAAGGTCAAAGCCGGAGACCTGGGCAGGAAAACCGGGCGAGGCTTCTATGACTACGAGTCCAAGAGTTGAGTTGAACAGTGCGGTGAGGTTGGCCGGGGGCGCATTAGTGTGCGGCATGCTCGGCAGATTATCTTCCAACTGGCTGAGGTGGCAGTGCCCAGAGACCTGTTTGCTGCCCTTCTGGAGCGGATAAGCCGGTTATGCCTGTCCCCTGGCTAAGCACACCTGAGGGCAAGCAGGTGGTCAGGTAGAAAAGATAGGGGAAGTATCACTTCTTTCCAAGTGGAGAGCTTCGCCAGCGCTGACAGACGAGGATTCTGAGGACTGCGGTACACGGCTTGCATGTCAAGGATTACTAAAGGGCTCCGACAGGGAGATTGACAACCAGATGCCATAGATATATTATCGGTGACCAGAGCGATGAGGAATCACGACTACCTCATTGTGAGTTGAAATGGGAAATCCCCAATGAAATAAATGGAGGAACAAATGACGAAAGAAGTGTACCAGAAACTGGGTGAGGCACTGAATGCGCGCAGTGTCACGATACCTTCGGTGCCATGCGATGAATTCTTTGCCTTTGCTGAAGCACTGTTTACGCCCGAGCAGGCGGAACTCGCTTGTAGCATGCCATTGGAGCCGGTGGCTGCAGATGACCTGGCGGCCAAGATAGGGGAAGCTGATATCAGAAAGGTTGAAAAGAAACTGGAAGAAATGGCGGATAAGGGTCTTATAACAGTCCAGGAAAGGGAAGGTAAAAAGTATTACGAATTCCTGCCATTTGTGCCAGGTATCATTGAATTACAGTTCATGAAGGGAGAGGTGAACGAGCACGCCAAGCGCCTGACAGTACTTCTGAGAGACTACTTGAAAGCGATGAGAGCTATCATGAAGACGGCGTCACCACCAACCCCTGCAGCGGCTCCTGCTGTGACCAAGACCATTCCCGTGAACGAGGAGGTGTCTGACCTCGTTACTATCCTTCCTTACGACGAGGTAATGAGGCTCATCGATAGTGTAGACTATGTCGCCGCTGGAGTATGTGTGTGCCGACACCAGGGTGACCTGCTGGATAGGCCATGCAGCAAACCAAAGAAGGATATGTGCATGATACTGGGCTCGTCGGCACAGTCTGCTGCTAGCCGTGGGTTTGCACGACTTCTTTCCAAGGAGGAAGCGCGCCGGAGCATAGATGAAGCAGAAGAAGCCGGCCTTGTCCATAGTTTTGCGAACAGCAGTGACAAATATATCAACCTGCTTTGCAATTGCTGTGGCTGTCATTGCTTGATATTAAGGAACGTCAAACGCTCGCCAGTGCCAAGTAAGGCCGTTTTCACCGACTGGGTGACTATGATATCCACTGAGGAATGCAACGGCTGTGGTGCATGCGTCGATAGGTGCTGGATGGGAGCTTTGAAACAGGAAGGTGACACGGTTGTACGCGATGCTGAGCGCTGCATCGGCTGCGGCGTCTGCATGTACGTGTGCCCCGCGGACGCCATGAAGCTGGAACGGCGGGAACTGGTGAAATTGTAGTTAGAGCCTTCGGATACCTCTGTCTTATCGTCCTCCTTACGGACAAGGTAAATACTCTGGTAGTCAGCAACATCGAGAAAAGCTGAGCTGTGAGTGGTATAGACTACTTGGACACCACTTTGTGAAAGTGCTTTCAGTACCGAATAAAAGTGCCAACAAGCGTGGGGATGTAGATAAAGTTCAGGTTCATCAACAAGCATAACTACTGATTCTCTCACAAGTTGCCTATAGGCCTCTGCTAATGCGACGACGAGAGCGCTCTGTGTGCCCAACCCCATCTCTTCTGGACCAGAGTCAGGTCCTGTATCAATATTCTTTAAATATGGGCGCAGATTTTCATGATGTTGTATGAGGTCTAAAGCGTCAATTGAATCGGCGGCTTAGGCTGGCTGGGCGAGCAATTGTTTGGGCCAGCTAGAAACCTTGACAGTAAGCAAGCAGGGCCTTAACATGGACACAATAGTTGATATTGGGGAATCCCGGTTTAAAGTTAAGAACCCCAGTGATAATCCTGAATCGACCCCAATTCTGGCGTGATTGGTTGCTTTTCTCAACCAGAATAGAAGAAGCGTAACATTATGCTAAAGGAATCGACCAAGAATTTCTGGAAAATGCAGGGGGAGGGGGCGAGGGGAACCTTACGGCTCCTGAATATGATACACGGATACATATACTACACCCTCTATGACCACTATGTAGTTGCTGCCCTGGCCATTCTGAGGTTCCTGGCTCATAAGCTCCCCAACTTCTGGCTCACAAGAATAGGCTACACATACCTCTATGAACGCTACCATTGCAAAGTCATCACCTACGAGAATGCGCGGAAGCTGGTGA
>JACNFS010000225.1 GCA_014384515.1 Dehalococcoidia bacterium
CGCCTTTCCGTCAGGCACACAGCACTGTAGATGAGTTAGACAACACTGCAGGTAAGCTAGTACAATATGTTATCGGCAAGAATAAAAGCCTCCGAGAGCTGAGTTTGGACGAATATCGCGAATTCTCACTCTTTTTGCAAGAGATATCTATGACATCACGCTGGAAATTTCAGTCGCAGCTTGGAACGCTGTCGTCGCCGCAGCCCCAGAGCAAGTAGCAGCAGCCTTGGCACAAGCGAGAAAGCTTGTTGGAGCAGAGAATGAAAGATAAGCGAGTCAAGCTGGCACCGTCAATTCTTTCTGCTGACTTCGGCCGCCTTGGGGAACAAGTTGCTGAGGTGGCCAAAGCCGGCGCTGACTATATTCATGTCGATGTTATGGACGGGCACTTTGTGCCTAACATAACTATTGGGGCTCCAGTAGTAGCATCTCTTCGTTCTTGGACGAACCTGCCCTTAGATGTGCACTTGATGATTGAGCGGCCAGAGAACCATATTTCACAGTTTGCCGAGGCTGGAGCCGGCATTATCACAGTTCATGTTGAGGTCGGTCAGCATCTACACCGCTTGATTGAGACAATAAAAGGCTTGGGAGTCAGAGCAGGAGTGGCGTTGAATCCAGCTACTCCCCTAAGTTCAGTAGATGAGGTCCTTCCTCTTCTTGACTTGGTACTGGTTATGACCGTTAATCCTGGTTTTGGCGGCCAAGCCTTTATCGGAAGTATGATGGATAAGATAGCTCGGCTGCGAGAAATGCTGGATGATAGACAAGCCAAGGCGGAGTTGGAGGTCGATGGGGGTATTACTGCTAGTATAGCCCCAAAGGTGGCTCAGGCTGGAGCCGAGGTTCTGGTTGCCGGAGCTGCGATTTTCAATTCTAAGCAGGGTGCCGGCAAAGCGCTGGATGAGATGAAGAGAGTGCTTGATCTAGCGGGCTAGCTTATGTTGGCTGCGCAAGCAACGGGTACACAAATTGAGCCGTTTCGGTTTACCATCGACAACAATCGTGGTTGGTTGAATGTTGGGCAGCCAACGTCGTTTAGTATGCTGCTTGGAGTGGCTTACCTGATTGCCAAAGCTGACTGTTTTGCCGCAGAGGTCGCATCTTCTAGCCAAATCGTTAACTCCTTCTACACAAGGTAAGCTTGACAAGAGTAGTAAAATAATACCACAATTGCCCCATTAAGCAAAGGAGAAGAATGAGTCAGATTGTTTCCTGTGGGGGTCAGGAGTTAAGAGATATGTTTGCTGCTGGCAGCAGTTGGCTGGAGAAAAGCGTTCCAGATATTAACGCCATAAACGTTTTTCCTGTGCCTGATGGTGACACCGGAACAAATATGTTTCTTACTATGCGCTCAACCATGGAAGAGGCTGACCGAGCTCCACTCAATAACGTCGCAGCTGTAGTCAAAGCGATGGCCCAGGGCGCCTTGATGGGCGCGCGAGGGAATTCGGGGGTAATCTTGTCCCAATTCTTCCGTGGCCTGGCCAAAGGGCTTGCTGAGAAGGAATCCATCACTGGCAGTGATTGGGCACTAGCTTTGAGTGAGGCATCGCGTACTGCCTACAAGGGGTTATCACAGCCAGTGGAGGGAACTATGTTGACGGTGATTCGGGACGCCTCTACAGCCGCTGAAGTAGCTGCTCAAACCGATCCTGATGACTTAACCATTGTGGCGGAGGCTGCGGTTGAGGCAGCTAAGGACTCGGTAGCTAAAACCCCCCTTTTGTTACCTGTGTTGCGCGAGGCCGGAGTGGTGGATGCTGGGGGGCAGGGCGTTTACATATTGCTAGAAGGAGCTCTTCGTTATTTGAGAGGAGAGATGGAGGAAATGCAGTACCGCAGCCCCCAGATGGTTACTGCGGATTTGCCCCTGAGTCCAACAGCAGCCGAACTCGTGGTTGAACCAGAGGAACCATACGGCTATTGTACCAATTTCTTGCTTGAGGGCCAGAAGCTTGATCCAGACAGAATCAGAAAAAAAATGGAAGACAAGGGACAGTCTATTGTTGTCGTTGGTGACGAGACCACTGTCAGGGTTCACATCCATACCTACGATCCTGGCAGTGTCATACGGTATGCTACTTCGTTGGGCACTTTGCATCAGCTACAGGTTCAGAATATGGATGACCAGCATGTGGGTTTTGTTGAGATGCAGCGAGGAAAGCTACCGGCCTCGGATATCGCTGTAGTGGCTGTAGCCTCTGGAAATGGGGTGAGGGAGGTCCTCCGGAGTCTAGGAGCAGCGGCAGTAGTCTCAGGTGGGCAGACAATGAATCCTAGCGTTCAGGAGATACTTCAAGCTGTGGAATCCGTGCCGTCACAGAAAGTTGTTGTATTGCCCAACAATAAGAATATCATCCCTACTGCTTCTCAAGTCCAGCCGCTGACATCTAAAGAGGTGGCTGTGGTACCGACCAGGACCTTCCCTCAGGGAGTAGCTGCTCTAATTGCTTTCAACTACGAAGACAGTCTGAAACAAAATGCTCAGGCCATGGAGGAAGCTATAGCGACGGTGAAAACCGTAGAAGTCACCAATGCAGTACGCGATACTCGAATGAAAGGCCTAAAGGTAAGCAAAGGGCAAGCTATCGCCATTGTCGATGATGAGGAGTTAGTAGCTGCCGGTGATAGTATGGCTGAGGTTGTCTTTGAAGCTCTCGATAAGGCGGGGGTTGAATCGGCGGAGGTGGTGACTATGTATTATGGCGCGGATGTTGAGGTAGCTCAGGCGGAGCAGATAATTCAGGAGCTGCGCAATAAGCACCCTGGCAAGCAGGTAGAGATGGTGTCTGGCGGTCAGCCCCATTATGGCTACGTAGTTTCCCTGGAATGACAGCGTAAAGAGGTATTGGCCGAAACCAAACGCCGAATTGAGATCATTAACTCTGGCTCGGTTAGTGTGAGTTTAAGTCTGGTTGCTATAGCAGCAGCTAAAGGGGCTAAAGCCGGTAAGAGTTTGCATCAGGTGCTGCATCGGGTTAAAGAAGTGCATTCCCTGCTTGCGTGGGCTTGGGATGCAGGGTTGTCCGGGTACTTTGATTATGGCGCTGAAGGAGGGGGAGAGTTAGTGACAGCTCCATCGCTCGTAGATGTCGAGCCACTGCGTACCATTCTCCAAATGGAATGCCAGAG
>JACNFS010000228.1 GCA_014384515.1 Dehalococcoidia bacterium
CCATTTTCAAGGGAATATTGCCTTTCCTCGGAGCGCTGGCCGTTGCCATCGGCATACTGATGGCTTTCCCTCAGATCGCCACATATTTGCCCAGTCTGGCGATATATTGAGGCCACTGGCCTGATGATTCATTAAGGAGACGACTTAACGCATGACTACTATATCAGATATGTTAACCAGAAACGCCACAATGTACCCTGATGATACGGCACTTGCGGAACTGAAGCCCAGCGAGAACATACGAAAGGAAATCACCTGGAAGGAGCTTGACGAAAGAGCAAATAGGGTAGCCAACGCCCTTATGGATAGGGGGATCAGGAAAGGTGATAGGATAATACAGTGGATGATGAATTCCATTAACTGGCTTGAGATTTACTTTGGCATCATAAGGACCGGAGCATGGGTAGTTCCCCTGAATTTCAGGTTTACCAGCAGAGACCTGAAATATTGCGCTGATATAGCTGAAGCCAAGGCGATGATTTTGGGTGAAGAGTTTACCGAACGACTCCAGGCTGTCCGCTCCCAGCTACCCGCGATACAGCATTATATTCTTGTCGGTGGGAACGTGCCCCGAGATATGGACGAATACGAAAACCTAATAAGCAACTCCTCCTCTACGCCTGTAGGTGTAGAGCTAGATGATGAGGATGGGTGCGGGCTGTATTTCACCTCGGGCACCACTGGAGCGCCTAAGCCAATATTCCTCAGTCACAACAATATGGTGTGCGCTGCCATAACAGAGCAGTCTCACCATTACCAAAGCCGTGAGGATAACTTCGTTCTCCTTCCACCTCTATATCACGCTGGCGCCAAAATGCATTGGTTTGGTAGCTTGATTGTAGGGGGGAGAGCCACCCTTCTGACGGAAATTAATCCTCGTTACATATTCGAAGCTGTTCATCAGGAGAGGGGAACAATAGTATGGCTTCTGGTACCTTGGACTCACGACATTCTTGTGGCATTAGATAACGGAGAACTAAGGAAAGAGGACTATGACCTGAGCTGCTGGCGGCTTATGCACATTGGGGCGCAGCCGGTGCCTCCTACGCTGGTTCAGCGTTGGAAAGAATACTTTCCTGATATGCAATACGACACCAACTATGGACTAACTGAGGCCGCTGGACCAGGATGTGTTCATTTGGGTATAGAGAACGAGAGGAAAGTGGGAGCCATCGGAAAAGCTGGGTTCAACTGGGACGTTCGCATCGTCGATGACAGCGGTGAAGATGTGACCCAGGGAGAAGTTGGAGAGTTACTCGTCAAGGGTTGCGGTGTTATGAAGGAATACTACAAGAATCCTGAAAAGACTGCAGAAACGATAAAAGATGGCTGGCTGTATACTGGTGATATGGCTCGGATGGACAGTGAGGGTTTTATTTACCTAGTTGATAGGAAGAAGGATATAGTTATTACTGGAGGTGAGAATATCTATCCGGTTGAGGTGGAAGAGGCTATCCATAGTCATCCCAAAGTATACGATGTGGCCGTGATTGGGATTCCAGACGCGAGGCTGGGGGAAATAGCCGCAGCCATAATTGATCCCAAACCCGGCGATACCCTGACTGAAGCAGAGATAAATGCGTTTTGTGAACAGAACTTGGCCAAATATAATAGGCCTAGGCGCATAATATTTGATAGGGTACCGCGGAGCCCCACCGGCAAGATAGAAAAACCAGAACTGAGACGAAAATATGGTGGTCAATAGGTTGCACACTACTCTGATAGGAGCCCCTGGCACGGCAGGCAATCACGATCGGGGCTTCTACTGTTATCTGGGGCTCCCCTTGAACTTAATAGCAGAGAGTCGGGGGCATCTTACTCATTCACGGTGACTGGTTTGCTCAGGTTGGCTTTTCTGTTTCCATCATTATTTCGCCGACAATTCGAGCTGCTTTTTCACAGGGAACTCGGCATTTCTTGGCACCGCCAGCTTTTGCGAACTCCTCAGCCTCCGCCGGCTCTGCCAGATTAAAGCTTTTGCCAACCATTAATTTGTGGACGTCCCGGCACATCAGGCTGCCAAACTCCTCTTCAAATTTCCGGCAGAATCTCCTGGCTGGTCTAAGCGCCCTCAGGTACTCCTCCCAGTCATCCAGATTCTCCCGACCGTAGGCTAGCCCGATAGCCATAAGGCTGCCAATTACGGCTCCGCAGGTCTCTCCCCTGAGAGCAATGCCAGGCATGACAGTAGCCGCCTTCAAGGTCGATGCATCACCGAGATGAAATTGTTCTTGAAGCGCCAAGAGGGTGCCTTGAGCGCAGCTACCAGACCTCTCTTCATAGTCTCCCGCCTTTCTCTCAAGCTGGTTCAGGATGTCTTCTTTTGAGGCTTTAGCTGACATTTCGAGTCCTCCCCTTGTGCAATTTGGATATACCACCCAAGAATGCACTGGATACTAGTACAGACCATTGCGTTTTTTGGCACGTGGCAAGACAGAACCTTTGACCAAGTGTCCTCCCCATTATAAAGTTCAAGCTGAGGGGCGTCAATGCATCGTGCACCGAACTTGACAGTCAAAGTTGTTTTCGGTACAGTTAGATGATTGTAGATTGCGTTTCTCGGCTTGGTCTGATCCCTATCATCAGGTAGGGTTCTTATTTTCAAGGGAGGTTGTAAGCTTATGAATGGACTCAAAGCAACTTGCTATCTGGTTTGTCTTGCCTTGCTCCTCATGTTGTTTGGCGGGTTGGTAGCTCAACCGATCGCCTTTGCGTTATCAGAGGCGACTGTTGACTTAGGCTCACCACCGCCGGGGCAGGAGGCACAGCCAAATGAGGAAGAGGAAATCGAGCTGAATTGCAAATACCCAAAACTAAGTAGCTACGCTGGGACTTATTTTGCCTATGACATTGAATTGAACTACAGAGGCGGCGAGGAACCCCGTCTCTTTGACCTTCAGGTTGATGTGCCGGCTGGCTTCAACTACTCGATTGGAGCGGGGTATGGGGAAGGGACGGAAATTACAGCTATTCGCCTTGACCCAGAAAAGACATACGCAGAGACAATTAAGGTAACGGTGAGGCCGTATCTTTGGCTTGTGCCAGAGCCCGGAGAGTATGCCGTAACTGTGGAAGCTAGCTCAGGAGAGCTCAAGGATAGTATTGAGCTTACGGCTACAGTCACTGCCAA
>JACNFS010000082.1 GCA_014384515.1 Dehalococcoidia bacterium
TTCTTAACGGGGTGGGCATCCTGGCCTACTTGATTATGGCCATCATAGTCCCTCTGGAAGGCTCAAAGAGTGCCCCACCGAAAGACGCAATCAAGGAAAATGTGGAAGAAATAAAGGAAACTGCCACCAAGCTAGGGCATGAAATCCGTTCCACCTTTGCAGCAGACGAGGACAAACCTGACGCGGAGAACAAAACTCACCACCATGGTCGCAATATCATTGGCGTTGTCCTTATTGTTGTTGGCATCCTTTTCTTGCTCGGTAGCTTCGGGCTCTTCAGGTGGCTTGGCTGGAGCACTCTCTGGCCTCTTATTCTTGTAGCCATTGGCGCGCTAATCATAATAGGTGCCAGGAGAAAGTAGCTGTGTCTGAACAAAAGCCGCAAACACAACGCCACATTCCTGTATTCGGAATTCTCCTGTTATTTCTCGGGGTAGTGTTTCTCCTCCAGAACTTCAATATCCTTCCCTGGGGTCTTTGGCAAACCCTGTGGCGCTTCTGGCCGGTACTGATTATTATCATCGGACTCAGTATCCTGCTCAGGCGCTGGAATCCCTGGCTGGTGAGCACCTTGGTTCTGGTATTACTCTGTGCTTGTCTTGGCATAGCCATCTGGCAATATGGTCCGTCATCACCGGCAGAGACAGCCGCCACAAGCTATTCAGAACCATTAGGCAGTTTGGAACGTGCTGAAATCGAGTTAGACTTCACTGCCGGAAGCCTGACTGTGACCAGCCTCCCACCGACCTCCTCGAACTTCGTCGAGGTAAAATCTGAGGCAACGTACACGAACGGAGATGTAAGAGCAGACTTCCATCGTACAGGCAACAAAGGCAGGCTGCGCCTGAGCGCAGAAGGTAAAGCCGACACCAGGTGGCAGGTAAGCTTCACCAGGAATATACCCCTAACCATAGATGTTGAGTCGGCAGTGAGCAACACGCAGCTTGACCTCAGCGAACTCGAAGTAACTGAACTTCGAATGGACGTAGATGTCGGTAACTACACGGTGAAGATGCCCTCTTCGGTTGGCGCCACCTACGCCTATATCAAGGCTGATGTGGCTAACCTGGAAGTGACCATTCCTGAGGGGGTAGCCGCCCAGCTCAAGGCGGATGTCGACTTGGGTTTCCTTGAAGTCGACCGGAGTCGCTTTCCCAGAAAAGGTGATTATTATATGTCCCGGGATTTCGAGAGTGCCGAAAACCGTGTAGAGCTAGAAATAGATTGTGATATCGCTAGAGTGCAGGTGAAATGAATGCAAATAGGCACTCTTGTTTATTGGCCATGCCCCGAGCTAACTGCTTCTGACTCCACGTACACAATCTGACGCATACCGTAAAATGGGAGTAGCCGAGCATTTAGGTTACAACTATGGACCAATCAGATTTCGTTATTAACTTCACCATCCTATTGGGAGCGGCCTTGGTTGGAGGAATGATAGCCCATCGGCTGAGGCAGCCGGTGATATTGGGCTACCTCGTCGTCGGGGTGGCTATTGGTCCTCATGCCCTTGGCCTTGTGGATGATTTGGTGCTGATTCAGGCTGCGGCTACTATGGGCGTTGCCTTGTTGATGTTGACATTAGGACTCGAGGTCTCGTTTGCCCAATTGAGACAGGTAGGCAAGGTAGGTTTGTGGGGTGGCATAGCCCAGATCCTGATTACCTTTGCTTTAGGCCTAATAGTGGGCAGTGCTTTATTCAAGTGGCCTTTATCCGAGGCTGTTCTATTTGGGCTGGTTATCTCCCTCAGCAGTACGATGGTCTGCCTGAAAATATTGATGGAGCGGGGCGAGATGGATTCTATGCACGGGCGGATTATGATTGCTGTTCTTATACTTCAGGATATCAGCGTGATCTTGATGATGGTGGCTATGCCCATTCTGGGCGACACAGGGCAAAATTTGCCTCTGGCTTTGGCTATGGCCACAGGGAAAGCTATCCTTTTTGTCGGCATAGCGATTGTGTTAGGAGTGTGGGTACTCCCCTGGTTAATGGGCACGGTTGGTGGAGTTCGGTCTCGGGAGTTATTCTTGCTGACAGTCCTGGTTTTGGGTTTGGGGGCAGCTCTTGGCACCCAAGTCTTGGGACTCTCGGCAGTCTTTGGTGCCTTCTTAATTGGCATGGTGCTCCGCGAAACAAGGTTTGCCCACCAGGCTTTGGCTGAGATTACCCCGTTACGAGACATTTTCGCCGCTCTATTCTTTGTGTCTCTTGGCATGCTGTTGGATCCGAAGTTTGTAGCTGACTACTGGTGGTTAGTAGCAACAACAGTAGCTGCTATTGTCTTCATAAAATTCCTAATTGTTTTCGGCATTGTTCGATTCTTTGGCTATGCTGGAGGTGTAGCGCTTCTGGCCGGTGCCGGTCTTTTTCAAATTGGGGAGTTTAGCTTCATCCTGGCCCAGGGAGGAGTCGATGCGGGCATCATGTCTGCCCAGTCTTACTCTTTGATTATTGCCAGTGCCATAATCACCATGTTATTGACGCCTTTAGCCATGACTCTGGCTTCCCGCTTGTACACCAAATTGCCACTGGCCCCGAGAGGCAGGAAACCAGAAACCAAAGGTGTTTCTCGTTTGCCTGTGTCTGAGCCAATTGAGGCAGTGAACCAGGTAGTGATCGCTGGCTTCGGTAGAGTCGGGAACAATATCGCCCAAGGCCTGCAAGATGCTGGCATATCCTATACTGTTATTGAGATTGATCCTGAGATTATTTCCGAGTTGCGGTGCGGCGGGACGGCCTGCCTTTATGGGGACGCCAGTAATCTCCATGTCCTCTCTAAGGTGGCCCTGACTGAAGCTAAGGTATTGGCGGTGACCTTTCCCGACCCGCTGGCGGTGTTGACTACTGTAAAGTCTGCTCTAGCCATTAACCCCAAGCTTAAGATTGTGGCACGGGTTCACCGGTCGAGAGAGGCTAAGTTGCTTAAGAACCTGGGAGTAGTGGGCCTGATAAGTCCGGAGTACGAGGCTAGTCTTGAATTTGTAACCAGAATCCTGACTGCCTCTGGTTGGGGCAAAGCTGACATCAACCGGGCTTTGGCCGCAATGGGACAGGACCACAGAATCGCTGAATTTGGCCCCGACGAAGAAGAATAGCGCAATA
>JACNFS010000055.1 GCA_014384515.1 Dehalococcoidia bacterium
TCAACTTTGATCATGTCTACATTACTCTTGCGGACGTGACAGCTTATCAGACTGAACCCCCGTATGATCCCCACTCGGGTGCTGACGTGAAAGCTAATGTCAAGGTCAGCCTTCCTAAAACCTATACCGTGGACCTGGCGAAGGGAGGTGAAGACGCCCCACCTATACTGGTTGGTGAAGTAACAAATGCTGCCGTAGGCCATTATAATGCCATCTCATGGAAGATGGTCAAGGCATCGTCAGCCCCTGCTAATGGCTACAGCCTGGTCATGATCGGGACAGCCGAGAAAGCGGGGCAGAGTGTTGATTTTACTATCAATGTCGAGGAGGAATGCGAATATAGTTGTGGCGAATTTGTTGGCGACGAGCGCAAAGGCATAGTCCAGCAAGGTGGCGTGGCAGACATCGAGATGACTTTCCACTTCGACCATATCTTTGGTGATGCTGAGACGCCGTTGGATGACGGGCTTAACCTTGGTGCTCTCGGCTTTGAGCCTTTTGCCGACACTGCAGAAGGTGGGAAAGTTGATTTAGATATGGCCGAGCTTCACCTGGGTCATGTTGGCGAAGGCCATTGTCATTGCCATTGTGACTAGTCCTATTGAACTTAATATGAAGGGGGGAACCGCCACAGTTGTGGCGCCCCCCGATTCTAGGAGCCGTAATTATGCATATGAAGTGGAAAATTATTACATGTCTCATCTTTGTTCTTATCCTTGGTCTAGGCTTGCCGATAAAAGCCCTTGCCCATGGTGCCAAAATCGAATACACGGTTAACATGGCGATTGAGCTTGTCGCCACCTATGACAACGGCGAACCGATGGCCGGTGCCCAGGTCGTGGTTTATGCGCCCGATGATCCCTCCACTCCCTGGCTGACCGGGGTCTGTGATGATGATGGCCGCTTCACCTTCATCCCAGATACCTCCAGGCCGGGCACCTGGGTTGTCCAGGTACGCCAGGCAGGCCACGGCGACATGGTGCACATTCCCGTCGGTCAAGACATGGTAGCGACGTCTGGGGTTGGCGGCTTTGGCGTCCTTCAGATTGTACTGATGTCGGCTTGTGTTATTTGGGGATTTGTTGGAACTGCACTCTATTTCTCACGGAGGAGAGCCTGATGCATATCCCTGACGGTTTTCTTCCTGCCACCGTGTGCGCCGCTGGGTATGTTGCCGCCGCACCAGTAACGTGGTACTCAATTCACAAAATAAATCAAAAAGAAAATCCTCGTGAGGGCGTCCCCAAAGCCTCTCTGCTCACGGCTGCCTTCTTTGTCGTCTCCTGGATCCACATCCCAGTACCGCCTACGAGTGTTCATCTGGTGCTGAACGGCCTCTTGGGCGCTGTGCTGGGTTATTTTGCCTTCCCGGCTATTCTCATCGGCTTATTTTTCCAGGCAGTGATGTTTCAGCACGGCGGCCTGACTACCCTGGGAGTGAACTCGATAATAATGGGATTACCTGCAGTAGTATCTTACTATATATTTCGGCTCCGCAACATTCTGAAGAAAGATAGCCAGATTGTGACTGGCATCTTTGGATTCCTTGCCGGCTTTGTTGGTCTTGGTCTATCGGTCGTCATGTTTGTGGTGATTCTGCTTAATTTTATTCCTGCCAGTTTCGATATCGAGACTGAACGGGCAGCGATCTACACGCTCGCATTGGCCCACCTGCCGTTGATGGTGATCGAGGGTGCTTTTACCTCACTGGTGACCGTCTTTCTCCAGCGGGTACGGCCAAAACTTTTGGATGACGCATGAAACTCGGGATTGACGAATATGGGCATCTCAGCTCCCCACTGCATCGTTGGGACCCAAGGTGCAAATTCATCGGCCTTATGGCCTTGGTCTTCGCTTTCTCCTTCGTCCGGGACCTGCGCATGCTACCGGCAATGGTCGTGGTTACTTCGGCTATATATATCGTTTCTAAGCTACCCGTCTCCTTCATGCTGACACGATTACGTTACCCATCCTTTTTTCTTCTGGTCGTGGTTCTCCTTTTGCCCTTCGTTTCCGGCCATACCATCGTCATGAGCCTTGGCCCCCTCGATTTGCGGCAGGAAGGGCTTGTTGCCGTGCTCCTGATAGCTACCAGGTTTCTCTCCATCCTGACGGTTGGCCTCGTTCTCTTCGGCACTGCTCCCTTCTTGACTACCATCAAATCGATGCGGGCTTTGGGTCTCCCTGTCATCCTGACTGATATGGCACTTCTGTCCTTTCGCTACCTTCACGAGATTGGCGATGATTTGCACAGAATGGAAACGTCGATGAGGCTCCGAGGATTTCACGAGCGCCGCTTCAGCAAGCACGGCCTGGGTATCTTGGCCTGGCTGGGCGGGAGTATCCTGGTGCGTAGTTACGAGCGGTCTGAATGGGTCTACAAAGCAATGATTCTGCGAGGCTATGGCAACGCCGGACGCCAGCAAGACGAATTTCGAGCCTCTTCTCGCGACATAATTGCTCTCGGGGTTACTCTCCTGACCGCAGTCGGATTCGTTGCCGGGGACATCCTTATATAATATAGACATGGAGCAGAGGCCTTGATACAATGCCTCGAATGTACGTAATGAAAGAGCAGATGCTGGAATATTACCAGGAGAGTCCGCCTGAACCCGCGCTATCAGTTTCCGGGCTATGGCTCTCTTACCCAGACAGGCCCAATGTTTTGCATGACGTGAGTCTCAAGGTGATGCCGGGCGAGCGGGTTGGACTGATAGGCCCCAATGGAGCTGGTAAGACTACTTTCTTTCTGGGAATCTGCGGCGTGCTGAAGCCATCTGCCGGCGAAATAGTCGTGTTGGGTAAGCCAATAGTGAACGGAGACTTTCGCCCTGAGGTCGGCCTGGTCTTTCAGAATCCAGACGATCAACTGTTCTGCCCATCGGTGCGGGACGACGTCGCCTTTGGCCCACGCAACATGGGGCTATCGAAAGACGAAGTTGAAGCCAGAGTACCGGAGGCACTGTCAACGGTGGGGGCGTTGGAACTTGCCGACAGGCCCGCCCACCATCTCTCAGAAGGGGAGAAGCGTATGGTCTCCATTGCCGGCGTGCTGGCGATGCGGCCGCGACTGGTGATGTATGACGAACC
>JACNFS010000124.1 GCA_014384515.1 Dehalococcoidia bacterium
TATACACTCATAATGCAGCCATTATAGCGTCCTTTCATCTCCTATCAAGTGTCACCTATCTATCTGAACGAGAGCACTCCCGGACAGCAACATCTCGGACGGTATCATTTTAGCTTGCGGACAACATGGCGCATCATTGCCCTGTTTGATGTCTCCTGCTAGAATTAGGGACGCGAAAGCCTACAACGGGTCTCCTCAATCTATCAGACGGTTTTCACTATAGCTGCCAATGAACATACTTAGACCTTCCTGGCTGGATTCCCTTATCCAGCGTTTCCGTGGTTCAGAATTTGCTTTCGGCACTACTCTGGCTGTTACAGTCGGAATCGTTGCCGGGCTAGGTGCTGTTGCCTTCAGGTGGCTAATCGGGTTCTTTCACGAGTCTTTCTTTGACCGCGGGGCAGAGGTCCTAGGCTTCCTGGGAGGGTATTATGTCATTTTGTTGCCGGTACTTGGCGGGCTTATCGTAGGACTTCTTATCCACTTCAGTGGTGCCAAAGAAACCAGTGGCCACGGCGTCCCTGAAGTGATGGAAGCAGTGACTAGTACCGGGGGACGTATTCGAGCCCGAGTAGCTGCAGTTAAGATATTTGCATCATCAATATGTATTGGCAGTGGTGGGTCAGCAGGCAGAGAGGGGCCGATAGTCCAAATCGGCTCAACCATCGGCTCAATCTTGGGACAACGCCTCCATCTGTCTCAAGAATGGATAAAAAGCCTGGTCGCTTGCGGTGCAGCCGCTGGTATCTCGGCTACTTTTAACGCACCTATTGCCGGAGTGTTCTTTGCCCACGAAGTAATCCTGGGCAGGATTTTCACCCGTCATTTCGGTTTTGTGGTCATGAGTTCAGTAGTGGCCAGCGTCATTGCCCATGCCTTTCTTGGTAACCTCCAGTCCCTCAGCGTACCTCGCTATACTTTGAATAGCCCCTGGGAACTTGGTCTCTATTTCATACTCGGTGCCGCCTGTGCCTTGATCGCTGTGGTCTTCATACGCACGTTGTACAAGACCGAAGACATTTTTGATGCTGCCAGGATACCTGAATATGTAAAGCCAGCATTAGGCGGTATCGCTATCGGCTTAATCGGACTATACAACCCCTATCTTTTCGGCGTTGGCTATGATGGGGTGGAACAAGCCCTGTTGGGGAAAATTGGCCTGATTGCTCTGATAGCGTTGCTGCTATTGAAAGTACTAGCTACCTCGTTCACGCTGGGGAGCGGCGGCAGCGGAGGTATTTTTGCGCCCAGCCTGTTTATGGGAGCAATGTTCGGAGGCATTTTCGGCAATATAGCTAATCGCCTCCTGCCGGGGATTGTGGCTCCCTCAGGGGCTTATGCCTTAGTTGGCATGGCAGCGGTTTTTTCCGCTGCTGCCCGAGCACCGCTTACAGCCATCATTATCCTGTTTGAAATGACCAGGGATTATGCCATCATATTGCCCTTAATGCTGGCAGTGGTTGTCAGCACTTTGATAGCTCACAGGCTCAGCCCCGACGGGATATACACTCTGAAGCTAAAGCGGCGTGGCATTTCTTTCCACCCCCAGGAGGAAACAGACTTGCTAGAGAGGGTAAACGTCGGGGAGGTAATGACACGCAACTTCCCTACCGTATCGCCAGAAATGACCCTGGTCCAAATAGCGGGCAGGTTTGCCAAGAGCAAGCACCACGGGTTCCCTGTAGTTGATAAGGGGGGTACGCTCAGGGGTATGGTTACCTTGGCTGACGTGGAAGCCAAGATGAGCAGTAAAGACCTTACTGTAGCCGATATATATACCACACATCTGATCACAGCTTACCCCGATGAAACACTACACGACGTGGTTCACAGGTTGGGAACTAGCGAAGTAGGACGAATACCAGTGGTCGACAGAAAGGACCCGTCTCGGCTCGTCGGTGTGCTGCGCCGGTATGACATTGTCAAGGCATACGCCAGGGCGATATCAAAATTGCCCAGAGGTTAGAAAAGGCTTCAGCAGGTTTCTTGTTCGGTACCTCAAATCTTAGGCGGTTGAACAATATCACTGTCCGCCGTATTGGCAGAGTAACCGTTCACTGTTTCCTCTCACTCATCGTTGTCTAGGCACAAGCTTTGCATAGTGCTACAAATAATCAAGTGGCTTCTGTTAGGCAATGTGTATCTGCCTTCGTCTAGTTCAATCCTGTTTAGGGAATTCAACTGTGAAATCCCCAGAAAACCAATCTTTCCCATCGGCAAATGCCACTAGTTTCACGTTGTGCTTACCCGCCTTTACCCATTTCGGTATTCCAAAATAAACAGAGCAACCATAACCACCACCAACATGGATTTCACAAGGTTCCCAATTTGATAATAAACGCTTCCGACCAATCTCTAATTGAACTGACTTAACACACATATTGGGTATTGCACGAAAACCTACCTCAATTCTTAACATTAATGATTCACCCTCAATAGCTTTGGCGAAACCATTTTTCTCTGGGGAACCAAATTGATAGTCACCCCAATTCTCAACGGATAGAGTTCTGGCAGGTTTACTGTCCCACCGCCTTCTCAGGGGTCCCCACGAGGGAAGTGCAAGCAATCCCCAAATAACAGCGACAGCAATTATGACAATGCCTACTTCAGGGGGGGCTGTGAATTTTACCAATACCCCCGTGAGAATAAGAGTTGCAAGAACAATACCTGCGGAGAGCTTGCCCATGCCCTCATTCTACTACTTTTAAGGAGTTTCGCAACAAGCTCAGATTTGGGCATCCCTTTGAAGCTATGATATAATTTCGCCGTAAGGGCGAAGCTATGCTTAATAGGCTAGAATCAATAGAAAAGCGTTATGAGGAACTGAGCCAGCTCATAGCTCAACCTGAGATATCTACCGATCGGGCACGCTTGCAGCCATTAGCTCAGGAGCAAGCCGGCCTGGAAGACATCGTAGCCAAGTACCGGCAATATAAAACAACCTCTGAAGCGTTACAGGAAACTCAGGCGATGCTTGACGACGGGCTGGAGCCCGAAATGGTGCTTCTGGCCAAAGAGGAATTAAACGACTTGAAGCAGAGCCAGGATACCATTCTCCAGGAGTTGAAGCTGTCTTTGTTACCCAAGGATTCCAGCGAAGCTAAAGATGCTATTGTAGAGATTAGGGCTGGCACCGGTGGTGACGAAGCAGCTCTTTTCGCCGCTGACCTTTTCCGGATGTATGGCCGTTACGCCCAGGCTAAGGGTTGGCAAGTAGAAATCATCGATAGCAACCAGACTGAGGGCGGTGGCTTGAAGGAAATCGTTTTTGAAGTTAAAGGTAAGGGCGCCTTTAGCCGGCTAAAACACGAGCGTGGTGTGCATCGGGTACAGCGAGTACCTACTACTGAAGCTTCCGGACGAATTCATACCTCAACAGCTACCGTAGCCGTTCTCCCTGAAGCTAAAGAGATAGAGATAGCTATCAACCCTGATGACCTCAAGATGGATTTTTTTCGCAGCGGCGGAGCCGGCGGGCAGAACGTGAACAAAGTGACTACTGCAGTTCGCATTACGCATTTGCCTACGGGCATGGTGGCAACTTGCCAGGATGAACGCTCTCAAATAAGAAACAGGACGAAAGCCATGGCAGTGCTTCGGGCTCGCCTTTTTGACAAAGAACAGCGCAGACAACGTGAAGAGACCACCGACCAACGCCGTTCTCAAATAGGTAGCGGCGACCGCGCTGAAAAAATCCGCACCTACAACCTCCCTCAGGACCGCGTCACTGACCACCGCATCAACTTAACTCTCCATAATTTGCCACGTATTCTCGATGGTGAACTCGATGAGCTTATTGAAGCCCTGGCTACTAGCGAACGGGCCAAGCAACTAGAAGAAACTCGTCTATGACTCTGGCGCAAGCACTTCAACAGTCCGCTCGTACCTTAAGTCTCAACGGCATAGAGGACGGCCATCTTGAAGCCAGAATCCTCCTGGAGCATATATTGAAGCTATCGCCAGCCCAACTATATATCCAGACAGAGCGAGTTTTGAGCCGGGAACAGGTAAAGAGTTTACAAGAACTAATTGAGCGTCGCCTTTGCCGGGAACCCGCAGCCTACATCGTTGGACATAGAGAATTCTACGGAACTGATTTTTGTGTTGATTCCCGCGTCCTGATACCTAGACCAGAGACAGAAACTCTTGTTGCGGCAGCCTTTGAATTTGCTAAAGGTTGCACTGACCGCTTTTCTTCAGGGAGACCCCTTCTCATCGCTGATGTTGGTACCGGCTGCGGAGCCATCGCCATCAGTCTCGCCCTAAATCTACCTCAGAGCAAAGTCTACGCCACGGACATCTCGCCCTCAGCTCTTGAGGTCGCCCGATTGAACTGCGAACATCACAATGTGACTGAGCAAATTATCCTTGTCCAGGGTAATCTGTTGGAACCAGTGCCTGAGCCTGTCGACCTGATAGTCGCTAACTTGCCCTACATCAGGAACTCAGACTTGGCAAATCTAAGCCCAGAGATAACCAATTTTGAGCCAAGCGTTGCCCTGGACGGTGGTGAAAGCGGTTTGGAGCAGATACGCCAGCTTTTGAAGCAAGCTGAGAGGAAAATCCGCCCTGGAGGTCGCCTCCTGTTCGAGATAGGACAAGAGCAAGCAAAGGCGGTGGCTTCTCTAATTAATCACTGCCTTCCAAAAGCTAAGTTTGAATTCATCCCAGATTCGAGTGGAATAGACAGAGCAGTCAGAATTGATTTCTAAGGGCTTCATTTGACAAATAGCAGGATTTATCTTAAAGTATTTGCTTGGTCACGCTCAGCAGCCACGATTTTTTGAAAGGAGGAAAAGGTGCCCATGAATATGATTGTCTGCTGTAAACAGGTACTCGATCCTGAAGCACCACCAGCCAGTTTCAAGATTGACCCGGGTAGCAACCAAGTAGTACCACCCCCGGGTGTACCACCCGTTATTAGCCCCTTCGATGAACAAGCCGTGGAGGCAGCACTCCGAATCAAGGACAGCCAAGGTGGGAAGATTACAGTTCTAAGCCTGGGTAACAAGCTGCTTCGTGATGTGGTTAAGAAACCACTATCCATGGGAGCTGATGAACTTGTTTTGCTCGAAGATGAAGCTTTTGAAGGTGGCGATAGCTGGTCTATTGCCTATGCTCTGGCTATGGCAATCAAGAAGATAGGGGAATTTGACCTTATTTTCTGCGGTCGACAAGCGGCCGATTGGGACGCCGGGCAGGTTGGCTCCGGCATCGCTGAAATACTTGGAATTCCTAGTGTAACTGTGGCCAAGAAAGTGGAAGCGGTTGACGGCAAGGCTAGAGTCGAGCGAGTCATCGCTGACGGTTACCAAGTCGTTGAAGTAACACTCCCTGCCTTAATTACGGTCAGCAACGAACTGGGTGAAGCCCGTTATGCCACCCTCAAAGGGATTATGGCAGCGGCTAAGAAGCAGCCAACTATCTGGAAGCCAGCCGATATCGGGGTTGACCCATCACAAACCGGTGCTGCTGGCCGACGAACCAAACTTGTCAAGCTTTTCCAGCCAGTTCGAGAGGGCAAGTGCGAAATTATTGAGGCGGATAGCCCTGCGGAGGCTGCTGCCGGCCTGGCTGTGAAACTCAGAGAGGCGAAATTAATCTAATTGAAATTGCAAAAAACCGTAGGAGGTTATTATGGCTGAATCCAAAGGTGTCATGGTCTATGGTGAGATTGCTGAGGGAAAGTTAGCCTCAATCACAACTGAACTTCTAGGAGGTGGTCGACGCCTTGCCGACGAATCAAAAGAAGAGTTGCTATGCATACTAATCGGGGACCAAGTGGGCGAAGCTCCTCAACAGGCCATAGCTTCCGGAGCTGATAAAGTATACACGGCTGAGGATCCACTGCTTAAGGAGTATCAAACAGATTCTTACGTCGCGGTAATGGAACAAGCGGTCAAGGACCTCTCCCCACGGATTTTGCTTCTCGGGCAAACGTCCGTAGGACGCGATTTGGCCCCCAGATTGGCCTTTAGACTAGGTGCTAGCTTATCTACGGACTGCCTTGAACTTAGTATTGATCCTGATACGAAGCTGCTTCAGCAAACTCGGTCGGTCTTTGGCGGGAACGCTCGGGCTATTTTCGCTTCAGAGTCTCTCCCTCAGATAGTAACGGTGCGACAGAAAGCGATGTCACCCTTAGAACCTGATAAATCGAAAAAGGGAGAGATTACGCCCATCAAGGTTGAGCTGGATCCGGCAAAAATAAGGACAAAGGTGATAGAAACGGTGAAAGAGGAAGTGGAAGGGATAAAGCTTGAAGACGCTGAGGCGATAGTGACTGGAGGAAGAGGTATCGGCGGGCCCGAAGGTTTCAAGCAATTGGAAGAGCTAGCCAAAGCATTGAAGGGAGCAGTGGGAGCTTCCAGACCGCCCTGTGACAACGGCTGGGTGCCGGACACATTGCAGGTTGGCCTTACCGGCAAGATTGTTACGCCGGAACTCTATATCGCGGTAGCACTTTCCGGGGCCAGCCAGCACTTAGCTGGGTGTTCGGGGGCAAAAAACATAATAGCCATTAACAAGGATCCCGAGGCAAACATATTCAAGGAAGCCCGGTTCGGGGTAGTGGGTGATTGGAAACAACTCCTACCCGCCTTCACCGAAAAGGTCAAAGAGCTTTTGGCGGGCTAACAGCCCAAACCGCTGTTAGTAACTAACCTCGTTGGGGTGTGACTTTCTGCGCGATGGCTGCCGGCACCTCTTCGTAGTGGCTGAATTCAGTAATGAAAGTGCCACGCCCCTGAGTTATTGACCTGAGGTCAATGGCATAACGCAGCACCTCTGCCAGTGGCGCTTGTGCCTCGATAACATTAACTCCGTTTGCTGGCGTCATCCCCAATACACGTGCCCGTTTGGAGTTAAGGTCGCCAATTATGTCACCGGTAAAGGTGTCTGGCACGGTGATTGTCAGATTCACAATCGGCTCAAGCAAGACAGGTTGCCCCTCCGTCAGCCCTTTCTTCAAAGCCTGTGCCCCGGCAATCTTAAAAGACATATCTGAGGAATCCACGGAGTGGAAGCTTCCATCATAAACCGTCACCTTTATGTCAACCACAGGATATCCAGCTAAAGCTCCCTCAAACTTAGCTTCATTGACCCCTTTTTCCACAGCCGGAATATAGTTCTTGGGTATCGTTCCACCTCTTACTCTATCAGCAAACTCAAAGCCAGTACCTCTTGCCAAGGGCTCCAGTTCCAGAAGGACATGGCCGTACTGGCCATGACCACCTGATTGCTTCTTATGTTTATATTCCGCCTTGACTGGCACGGTAATGGTCTCTTTGTAGGGAACTTTAGGCAGCTCCAGGTTAACTTGCACACCAAATTTGTGCGATAGTCTGTCAGAGGCAACTTCAAGATGTGTTTCCCCTATTCCTCCAAGGAGCATCTCACCGGTATCGCCTTCGCGTTGCACTCTTAGAGTCAAATCGTCTTCGCAGATTTTAGCCACTGCCGTGCCCATCTTGTCCAGGTCATCCCTAGACTTAGGATGAATCGCCATATTCAGTGCTGGCTCCGGCAATTCGATAGGGGCGAGCTTCAGCGGATGGTCACGTGAACCAAGCGTATTCCCCGTGGCAGTTGAGGCTAGTTTGGCTACAGCGCCGATATCCCCAGCACTTAGCTTCGGCGCCGGCTCCTGCATTTTGCCACGCAAGACGAAGAGCTGGCCTATGCGCTCAATAGCGCCTTTGTCAACATTCCATAGTTGTGAGTTGCTGGAAATAGCCCCCGAATAGACTCGAAAATAGCTAATCCTGCCAGCACGGGGATCGTTGCTGGTCTTGAAGACCAAAGCGGACAAAGGTGCCTCTGAAGCTGGCTCCACTGCCTCTTCAGCTCTGGTCGAAGTATTAGTAGCTGTTACCGCGCCTCTCTCTCTAGGTGAGGGCAAATAGTCATGAATAGCATCCAGAAGAGGAGTGATAGCAGTATTGTTTAAGGCACAACCAAGTAAGACCGGCACGATTTTGCCAAGTACGGTAGCCTGTTTTAGGCAGCGGTAAATCTCCTCTTCCTTAATCTCCTCCCCATCCAGGTACCTGGCAATGAGGTCGTCATCAACCTCTACTATCGCTTCAACTAACTTCTCACGGTGGGAATCAACCTCGCTTTGAAGGGACGAGGGTACTTCAGTTTCTTGCAACGGACTGCCACTATACCCCTTCCTCGTTACCAAATCCACCACTCCCTGGAAACCTTTCTGAGACCCTATCGGCAATTGGATAGGTAAGCATTTCGTCCCTAGTTTGGTTTGGATATCTTTCAAAGTATCGAAGAAGCTGGCATTCTCGCGGTCCATCTTGTTGACGAAGATAAGGCAAGGCACTTTTGCCTCACTGGCATATTCCCATACCTGCTCAGTACCTACTTCTACACCAGAAGCAGCGCAGACTACGATGACAGCACCTTCGCTAACGCCCAATCCCGCTTTGACCTCAGCCACGAAATCAGGGTAACCCGGAGTATCAATAAGGTTCAGCTTGGAATCTTTCCACTGACAAGGGAGCAAAGACAAGCTAATACTGATCTTACGTTTAATCTCATCAGGGTCGTAATCTGAAGTGGTCGTACCATCATCAGGATTACCCAAACGGGTGATTGCCCCTGAATTGAAAAGCATTGCCTCAGCTAGTGATGTTTTGCCAGCGCCTGAATGAGACAACAAAACGATGTTACGGATTTTTTCTGATTCATAATGGTGCACTTGATTCCACCTCAATCCTAGTTGTAGTTCTTGCCTGAAACGCCTTGGCATTGTAGCAGTGTCTAGCTCTAACCGTCAAGGTGCTGTGCTCGTCCGTCGTCACGACAAAATGCGCCTCTTTGATTACCTCTTTGTGCTATAATATCCAACGTTATTGCTATCTAAAGTCAGATGTTCTTGTATTACTGCTTAGGTTAGAGCCAAATGAAGTTGAGCCGCGAAGAAGTACAACACATCGCTCTCCTGGCCAGGTTGGGATTGAGCGAGGCTGAAATTGAGAAGTTCAAACTTCAGTTATCTGACATCCTGGAAAACTTCGAAATACTCGAACAAGCAGACACTAGTAATCTCCCGCCTACAGCCCAATCTATCGCCCTTCAAAATGTCCTCAGACCAGATGAGGCGAGGGCATCCTATCCAGTAGAAGATATTGTGGCTAACGCACCACAGCAAGATGAGAACTGCTTCAAGACACGAGCAGTTCTGGAATGAAATATGGACGATCTCCATCAACTAAGCATCAGTGGGGCTCATCAGCTTCTAAAAGAAAGAGAAGTCTCCTCGGTTGAATTGACCAAAGCAAGCTTGAGACATCTGGCTGAGATTGAAGACAAGGTCCGCGCCTGCGTTACCGTTACTGAAGACGCAGCCCTAAGACAAGCAGAAGAAGCAGACAAGGCCATGACTAGTGGCGAAATCAAGCCCTTGACTGGTGTACCTGCCTTGATTAAGGACAACATGTGCACTAAGGGCATGAAGACCACTTGCTCATCGAAAATTCTGGAGAATTTTGTTCCTCCCTATGATGCAACAGTCATAGAGAAACTGAAAGCTGAAAAGGCAGTGATTTTGGGGAAGACCAACATGGATGAATTTGCCATGGGGTCATCAACAGAGAATTCCGCTTTTTATCCAACACGAAATCCATGGGGCCTAGATTGTGTCCCTGGCGGCAGCAGCGGCGGTTCGACCGTCGCTGTGGCTACTGATGAAGCCATCTATGCTCTCGGCTCCGATACCGGGGGGAGCATCCGCCAACCTGCCGGATTCTGTAGTGTGGTTGGCCTAAAACCAACCTATGGTAGGGTGAGCCGTTTTGGTCTGGTTGCTTTTGCCAGCTCGCTAGACCAGATTGGCCCAGTAACGAAGAGCGTTGCCGATTCTGCTTTTGTAATGAATGTCATCGCCGGGCATGACCCAAGAGATTCAACATCTGCTCCTTATCCTGTCCCTGATTATACCAAGTCGTTGATTCCCGACCTCAAGAACCTGCGTATTGGCATTCCCCGAGAGTATTTTGTTGAGGGAATGCAAGAAGAGGTCAGAACAAGCGTACAGGCAGCTATAAACAAGTTACAGGAATTGGGAGCCGAAATAGATTGGGACGTTTCACTGCCCCATACCAAATATGCCCTTGCCGCTTATTACATTCTAGCCCCTTCTGAGGCTTCAGCGAATCTGGCGCGGTATGATGGAGTAAAATATGGCTTCTCTTATCAAGATACCAACAATATGTGGGAGGCAATGGAGAAAACGAAACAATTTGGCTTTGGAGCTGAGGTCAAAAGGCGCATCATGCTAGGAACCTATGCCTTGTCTGCCGGTTACTACGATGCCTACTATCTCAAAGCCCAGAAAGTCCGCACACTAATAAGGCGGGAATTTGACCAGGCTTTCGAGAAATACGACGCTCTGGTTACCCCGACATCGCCTACAGTACCCTTTAAGATCGGTGAAAAGGTAGACGATCCTATGCAGATGTATTTGAGCGATGTTTGCACTCTACCCATAAATATCGCCGGCATTCCGGCCATTTCTGTCCCTGCTGGCTTTGCCGACGGTTTACCTATTGGTATGCAAATTATAGGAAAGCCTTTTGACGAGGAAACCGTGCTTCATATCGCCTTCGCCTATGAGCAAGCTACTGACTGGCACAACAAAAGACCGGCAATTTAGGACATAAGAAATGAGTGAACAGCAATTGCTTCAAGTAAAATGCTATTCAGGTTATACTTACGCTCAGAGACCAGAATCTTTTCTATGGTTAGATAAAGAGCACAAGATATCTCGCATAGAAAGGGAATGGCGAGAGCCAGGCAAGAGATTCTTTGGGGTCATCACTGAAGATGAGAAGCTTTTCGAGCTCTGTTATAATGAGACTCAAGACCAATGGTGGCTTACTCTCTAATAGGTGAGGAGGTGACATGAAACAGATTTTTGAAGCTCTGGAGAAAGATGCCCGGCTGACGCCTGAGCAGATTTCTGCAATGACTGGCATTCCGGCCGCCGAGGTAAAGAAGACAATCAAGAAGGCCGAAAGGGACCGAGCCATCCTAAAATACAAGACTATCATCAATTGGGCTAAATTGGGCGAAGAGGAGGTCTGGGCTCTTGTCGAAGTTAAGGTTGTTCCCCAACGCGGTGTGGGTTTTGATGCTATAGCCGAGCGTATCTATCGTTTTCCTCAAGCCCGCTCCGTCTATCTAGCCTCTGGCGCCTATGATTTGGCTATATTGGTAGCCGGCAAAACGATGCAGGAGATTGCTGTCTTCGTCTCAGAAAAGCTAGCCCCACTAGAAACAGTGCAGGGCACTGTTACCCACTTCATCCTTAAGAAGTATAAGGAGGATGGCGAAATCCTCCAGGGTGGAGAGGGTATCAAGCGCCTGCCGGTGACTCCTTAGTCGGAATTGCATCCCTTGCTTCGCGGACAGGAGGTCTGTGTGTCCAAAACTGGGTCAACCCACATTAAGCTTCCCCACAGTTGCATATCTCAGAAGGTGAGCGATATTCCGCCTTCAGGCATCAGGAAGTTCTTTGATTTGCTCTCCTCGATGGAGGGAGTAATTTCTCTCGGGGTAGGAGAACCGGACTTTGTCACGCCTTGGCACATACGAGAAGCTGCTATTCACTCTCTCGAAAAAGGCTACACTATGTATACCTCCAACCAAGGGCTACCTCAGCTCAGGCAAGAATTAGCAAAATACCTCGAGTCCTGTTGTGGGCTAAGCTATGACCCGGAAAACGAGCTTCTCGTTACCGTGGGGGTTAGTGAAGGACTTGACCTTGCCCTGAGAGCCATACTTAATCCGGGCGATGAGGTCATCATGCCCGACCCCTGCTATGTTGCCTATCCAGCCTGCACTAGCCTGGCTGGAGGAATACCTGTCCAGGTGCCTACTACCGAGAAGAATAATTTCAAAGTCACGGCTGATGATATCGAGCGGCGGATTACCCAGAGAACCAAGGCAATTTTGATTGGCTATCCGGCCAACCCCACCGGAGCAGTCATGGTAAAAGAAGAGTTGACCCAAATTGCCGAACTAGCTCAGCAACATAATCTCTTGGTAATCTCCGACGAGGTCTACGCCCAGCTTGTTTACGGTGTGGAGCATACTTGCCTCGCCAGTCTACCCGGGATGAAGGACCGCACTATTTTGCTCGATGGATTCTCCAAAGCCTATGCTATGACCGGATGGCGAATTGGTTATGCTGCCGGCGGGCAGGAAATCATCAAAGCCATGACCAAGATTCACCAGTATACTATGCTATGTGCTCCGATAATGGGGCAAATGGCTGCCATTGAGGCTTTGAAGGAAGGGAACAGCGAGGTAGGGACAATGGTGAGGGAATATGACCGGCGGCGTAGAGTTATGGTCAAGGGATTCAAAAACATCGGCTTGTCCTGTTTTGAGCCCAGGGGCGCCTTCTACGCATTTCCATCTATAAACATTACCGGCATGACCTCTGAAGAATTCGCTGAGAAACTATTGATGGAAGAAAAGGTAGCCGTAGTCCCCGGCTCCGCTTTTGGCCAGTGTGGTGAAGGTTATATCCGCTGCTGCTACGCCACTTCCCTAGCCGAAATTCAAGAGGCCCTAAAAAGAATGGGCAGGTTTATGAAAAGGCATCACACAAGGTGATAGGCAAAACTCAGGTAAGAAAGTTCATAATACCTGGTTTATTCGCAACGACACAGTCTGGACACTTGCTCGGGAGTACAAAAGGCGGAGAGTAAAACCCCCAGCGAATAGCAGGGGGACAGAATAGCCAGGGTAGCCGATTATGCTAAAACTGGAGAGACGGAGGTGTTAAGATGAGCTTACAGCATACTGTGAAGGCGTTTATCCGAAAAGGGGATACTCATTACATTGCCGAATGTATGGATATTGCCGTGGTAACCCAGGGCAAGACTCTGAATGAAACCTTGGCAAACCTTCAGGAAGCTGTAGCCCTTCACCTGGAAGGAGAGGACCTGGCTGAACTGGGCCTAGCTCCTGATCCTACCATATTGGTAACCATGGAGTTAGAGCCGGCTCATGCCTAAATTAAGGCCGCTCTCAGGAGACGATGTTATTCGCATACTGGGCAACTTTGGCTTTAGCATCCACTCTCAAAGAGGCAGCCATGTTAAATTAAGACGTGTTAGTGCTGGTGGTAACGTTCAGACCTTAACAGTTCCAAGGCACAGAGAACTGGACCTAGGAACGCTCCGAGCTATCTTCCATCAGGCGGTCCGGTTCATTCCGGAGGAAAATCTGCGGGCTCACTTCTACCTTGAATGAATATATAAGGGGCCGCAATCTACCTCAACAAGCCGATAGAGGTAAACTGCCCTGAACGCGGGGGTATATCCGCTGCTGCTACGCCACTTCCCTAGCCGAAATTCAAGAGGCCCTAAAAAGGATGGGCAAGTTTATCAAGAAACATCGCAGAACATAGATAAAGAGCCTTGAGCAAACCGCTTACAGGGCGTAGATTTCCTTGCCAAAGGTACGAACCCAGTTCTTCTTCAAAACCGCTATCGCCTCATCAGTTTTATCCACGCCCACAATGACTATGGGCTGCCCACTTTCACCCCTGCCCAGATAGGGATAGAAATAGGTGACATTAATATTAGCCTGCTTTAAAGGCTTAAGTACAGCTTGAAGCCCACCAGGATGATCAGGAACCTCCACTGCTATTACATCGGTTTCCTTTACAGAATAACCATGGCTTCGCAGGACATTGGCGGTCTTTTCTGGGTCATCAGCTACAAATCTTACAGTACTAATGTCAGATGTGTCAGCTACTGAAATAGCTCTGATGTTTATCCCTTCAGCCCCCAGACGTTCGCTCACGTCCAAGAACTTCCCGGGCACATTTTCCAGACTAACCGAAATCTGCTTTACACACATGAGTGTTACTCCTAATCAAAGATACTTCTGATGATTCTTCAACAGTGAATCAAAATCTGGAACTTGGATCAAAACAAATCGTATCCCGCCATCAGCGCGTTCTTGTTAATGGCTATCAGTTTTTGTTTATTTTTGAAAGCGTCTTTCAGCCCTTCAATCACGCTGGAAAGGGAAACTATGTTACTCTTTTTTGTGAATGCACCCAGCATGACGATGTTAGCTGATCTGGGATTTCCCAACTCTTCGGCAATTCTATTTGCCGGAACATTGATAATATCAACGTCACCCCTGGAGATTTCAGCTTCCACTAGAGAGGAATTGACAAAAAATAGACCTCCTGATTGAATCTGATTTTGAAATCTAATAAGAGAAGGTTGATTCATGGCCACAATAAACTCAGGAGAAGAAGCAACCGGAGATGCAATCTCCTCATCTGATATGGCTACCGTACAATTAGCAGTACCGCCACGAACCTCAGCGCCATAAGACGGCAGATAGGTTACATGCCTTCCCTCTAACATCGCCGCCTGGGCTAAATTGAGCCCCATGGAGAGAACACCCTGACCGCCGAAGCCGGCAAAGATTGTCTTAATCAGCATCTTTTTCCCCGGTTATATCCTTTATTACTCCTAAAGGAAACTCCTTCGTCATTTCCTCATCGATCCACTGCCATGATTCTAATGGACTCATCTTCCAATTAGTAGGACAGGGGGAAAGTATCTCCACCAGTGAGAAACCGAGACCGTCGATTTGCACCTGAAACGCCTTGCGGATAGCTTTCTTTGTCTTCCTGATATTGGCTGGAGAATTCACTGCAGTGCGCTCAATATATATCGCACCTTTAACTAGCGCTACCATCTCGCTCATCTTAATAGGATACCCTTCTAGCTTCACATCTCTTCCGTAAGGGGTAGTGGTAGTCTTCTGGTTCCCAAGCGTAGTGGGAGCCATCTGGCCTCCAGTCATTCCGTAGACAGCGTTGTTGATAAAAATGGCGGTTATATTCTCTCCTCTATTGGCAGCATGTATAGTCTCGCCAGTACCGATGGCAGCGAGGTCACCATCGCCCTGATAAGTGAAGACTATTGCCTCGGGAAATGCTCTTTTTATGCCGGTAGCCACAGCCGCCCCTCTGCCATGCGCTGACTCTGCCATATCTACGTCGAGATAGTCATAAGCAAAGACCGAACATCCCGGTGGCGGGATACCGATAGCTTTGTCCTGAAGGTCCATCTCGTCAATCAACTCAGCGATAATCCTATGAACTATGGAGTGGCCACATCCGGGACAGTAATGGAAAGGCTTTCTTTTCAAAAACTTAGGGCGAGAGTATATTGTTTTCATTTCTCTATTTCCAAACCCTTTTGATGATAAATACGTGAGACCACTCGAGCAACCTCGCTTGGGGTAGGGATTACGCCACCAGGCCTCCCGTAGAAGGAAACTTCCCCCTCCCCCTCTAGTGCCAGCTGCACGTCTTCCAGCATCTGACCCATATTCATCTCGAAAACGAGAAAGTGTTTTGTTCTCTTGGCTAACTCCCGAACTTTGTCGGTAGGAAATGGCCACAGAGTAATCGGTCGCAACATCCCCACCTTTAGTCCCTCTGCCCGTGCATTCTTGACTGCCCCTTTAGCAATACGGGCTGCTATCCCAAAAGCAACAACTATCAACTCGGCATCTTCAACCAGAAACGTTTCGTGAGTGGTCTCTGCTCTTTTGATCAACTGGTATCTTCTGAATAGACTCCAGTTAATCTCTTCCAGCTCAGTCGGGTTTGAGGTAAAGGTCTTGATAATTCTGCTCGGTCGTCCTTTCGCCCCTCTTAGAGCACGGCTTCTTATCGGCAATGTTTCAGGAGCTTCGTGTT
>JACNFS010000092.1:0-9084 GCA_014384515.1 Dehalococcoidia bacterium
AGGTGCGTGAAGCTGTGGAGAGGACTTATCGATGGGCAGAAAGATGTCACAAACACCACCAAGGCCCTAACCAGCTTCTTTTTGGAATTATCCAGGGGGGCATTTTCCCTGAGTTACGGCAGCAGTCAGCAGCGGCCATTACGTCCCTGGATTTTCCCGGCTATGCCATCGGAGGTTTAAGCCTGGGCGAAGCCAAAGAGCAGACGTGGTCGATGGTGGATGAAACAATGCCTTTCTTGCCTCAAGACAAGCCCCGCTATCTCATGGGTGTAGGTTCACCTGAGGACATTGTTGAAGGCGTAAGCCGTGGCATAGACCTCTTCGACAGTGCGTTGCCTACCAGAGTGGCGCGCAATGGTGCCCTTTTCACCATGCAGGGCAGGCAGAATATACGAAAAGCCGTCTACAAGGCAGAGGAAGGCCCCATTGACACTGGCTGTGACTGCTACACCTGCCGCACTTTTTCGGCCGCTTACCTGCACCACCTGTTCAAATGCGAGGAGCTGCTAGCCTACAGGTTGGCCACTATCCACAACCTGCGTTTCATCACCAGGCTGATACAGAGAATAAAAGACTCTATTCAACAAGACACCTTTCTCGATTTCAAAAACGACTTCCTCAGCCAATATGAAGTTACCAATGAGGAAGTCAGGCTCACCCAAAAACAGAAGTGGCTGAACTCACCGCGACACCGCGATAACACCGCTCTCTAGGCGCAGAAGTTCGACGAATCTTACCTGTTCCCTCTCGTTCAATGTCACCATCTCCTTCACAGGGTAACAAAGTCTTAGAACATTAACACAAAAAGCTAAAAAGCCATTGACAGGAAGGTTAGTTAGCGATAAATTGTGTACAGCGCTTAAGACTTTAGGAAATTAGGAGGTGTCTTGTGAAAAAGTCGAAAATAGCTAGTATCGCTCTGGTCGGTGCTCTTATTCTGGTTCTGTGCTTCTCCACCCTGGCTTGTGCCATCCCACAGGATGAATCAACCGTGCCAATTCCCACCGTGACCGGACCTATCCCGATGACCGCTGATTCGCGTCCGTTCAATCCGTCTGGCGGCACTGACTTCGAGTCGCTCGGCTACGTTGAGGAAGAATATTTCATTAGCGGTACGTCAAATGAGTATGAGCTGGTTGCTCCCGATGATACCAGCAGTTTCGCTGTTCAGGTCAGGACGCCCGACCTTCCGTACACGGCGCGGATACTGGTGCGGCGCCCAGCGGACCCGAAAAAATTCAGCGGCAATGTAATTGTGGAAAACATGAATCCGACTGTAAGCTATGATATCGCTATTGGCTGGGTATGCTTTCACAATCAGATGATGCGCAATGGCGATGCCTGGGTGGGAATCACCTGCCGGGGAGTCACCATGCGTGCACTCAAGAAATTTGACCCCGTTCGGTATGAGCCCCTGTCTTTTGAGAGACAGCGCGCGCAGGCCTGGGACATATTCACCCAGGTAGGCGCTCTCCTGAAAAGCAAAGACAAATCCAACCCACTGCGCAAATTCAAGGTGGAGTATCTCTACGGACATGGCTATTCCCAGACGGGCAGCTATCTGATTACCTACATCAACTTCTTCCACCCGCTGGCTAAGCTCGGCGATGGTAAATACATCTACGATGGCTATCTACCTGCTGCTGCCGGCGGACCCATCTACATCAATGACGATGATCTCAAAACTGACGATGAGACCGCTATGGGTTTTGGAGGCGCCCCAGAAACAGACCCGCGCCGAGTCATTCAATCGTCCGGCGTACCGGTGATTCACATGATAACAGAGGCCGAGATTGCTACCCCTATCCCGTTCTTTAACGCGGTTCCAACATGACGTCCGGACAGTGACACTGCTCTAGACCTGTTCCGGCGCTACGAGATAGCGGGTGCCTGTCATTCCGGCGCATATGGCCGTGAATGGGGGCCGCCACGTGAGGACCAGGCTAAAGCTCTCGGTAATGACCCATGTCCGTGGTGCTGCCAGGGTACCATCAGCGATATTCCGCAGCAGTACATGTTCGATGGCTGTCTTACCAACCTCGAGCAATGGGTGCGGACAGGAACGCTGCCACCGAAGGCTGACCGCATACAGCTGGAAAATGGTAAAATCGTAAGAGATGAGTACGGCAACGCCAAAGGTGGCATCCGGTCTCCCTATGTCGACGTGCCCGTCAAGACCTATAAGCCAGCGAGCATTCCCTGCCCCAGCTGCGAGCCCAAGGATAGGTGTGCGCGCTGTTCACCCTGGTGCGTACTCCTGGGCAATTCGGCCCCCTTAGATGAGACGCAGCTTAAGGATCTGTACGGCAACCATGATGGTTATGTAGCTAAGTTCAACGCCTCTGCTGACAAGATGTTCGAGGACGGCTTTGTCACCCAGGCCGACCTGGAGCTGATGAAAACCGGGGCAGCGGACTCTGACGTGTTCCGTTAGCTATAGTTGTCCTAAGCAAGGACGAGTATTTCCCACGCTGGGGAAACCCAGGTTTTTAAAAGCTATCGAGCCTCCCAGCGTGGGATTATTAATTGGAATGGGCACTCTTGCCAGCTTCAAAAACGATTTCTCGGCCAATACCAGGTTACCGACGAGAAAGTCAGGCTTGCCCAGAAGCAAAAGTGGCTGAATTCACCGCGACACCATAACGCCGTCTCTTAGCCTGAAAAGTCAGCGCTTCCTATCAGCAAAAAGATGGGTGACTCCAAAGGGGGAGGGTCTTTTAAGACGAAAACTAGGCCTATTACAGAGGATTGCTAGCTGCCAGCCTCATGTTGATCGAGGTGCCCGGTAGCCCGCATTGGAAGGATATCGAACTTCTGTTTGAGAAGAAAGGGTTTGTTCCAGCTTTGCAGCAATTGCTTGTCACTTATAATACACAGCGGTGAAGTGTGCTCTTTAATAAGGATAAAGGCTAAACTACGCAACAGACTATGCCACATCTTGCACAACCGATATATTATCATCGGCTAGTCGCAGCCATCTAATAGTACTATCCGTAAATAAATGCTTAGATAAGGGAAAACGAGGGCTGGGACACAAATACATCTCTACGCATTTCGGAAATTTTTGGTTTGAAAAATCTTCCTGAAACACACCCACTGCACTTAAATCACTCATAGTCTGATTATCCCACTTTCCGTCTTTCCTTCTGTACTCCCTACCTTTCTGCGCTTTATTGCCCAATATTGTTACCTTTGATCCGTATAGCATTCCCTCGATCCGCCTATTAGCCCAATCTCCTGGGTCGCATATTACAACAAATGAAGGTATGTCTCTTGCTGAAACCTGAATTCTAGATTTCCGTCCTTCAACAGGCATACCCAGCTTGTATCTAAGATTATCATCTACATCGACCCAGCCGCCATATGCCATACTCTGTATAGTAGATGCTCCTGAAGATAACTCGAATTCAATAACTAAGCCACTGCCATCTTGATATTCGACAGTTTTTTTTGAATTGTATTTGCTGCTTGTGGGCACAGACGTCAAAAGGAAAGACTCAATCTTACCAGTAACAGCTTTCAAATGAACTTTACTCAAATCGTTTGGATAGTGAGTCAAATTAATAGAGCGGACTGGTAGTTTCTTTTCCTCTAGATAATCTGCAATTCTTGAAAGCAAATCTCGTTGGTCAAGCATTGCGCTATCTCCGAACAAGGTTTTTACTTCAACGAACGCTTCACCCTGTTTAGAATTAATTTCGAATTCACCCACACCACCTCCACGAGCAGGAGGATCAAATTTCAGTGTAAAACCTTGAGTGTCCAGCCACAATGCAACCTTTAATTCGCTTACACATGACCAGAATCGGATGTTATCATTTCCGCTGAGTCTGGCTCTCCTGTCATTGTTTAATATGTTATACCTATAAGCTAGCTCGAGGCACCGATCAAGAGTTGATCTGTTAATATCGTAGCCACATTGCAACTTTTGAGGAATTGAATGTACAACAATGTCTTTCAAGACCATATTTTGGTGCGTGCGTTTATAAGACACCCTATTGATACCTTGCTCTTCACAAAATCGCGCCAATTGGGGATATTTGCGCTTAAAATATCTCATCATGTCAAATAAGAACCAAAGACATTTTACAAGTCAATTATAGCACATGGTTAATTGGCATCTGGTTCAGCAGCAAGTTTCATCTTAAGCTTCTTATACTTTTGGGAACATAATCTGTACAATAGATAGACCTTCCAATCGGTCATCTCTAGGCAAATGGTCTCCGAGGAAATCTCGCAAAGACAAGGTAAGGTGCTCGGAGTCCTCCTTGAACTCCAGGATTGCCACGTCGCTTCGCTCCTCGCAATGACGGAGATGAGTTTCTAAACAATCTCTAAGTGAACTTAGATTGAACCAGAAGCTGCCTTAAGATATAATTCGAAGACACATCAGGAGGTCTACTTGCTCAAAAGCCATAGCTGCGGGGAGTTGACAAAGGAACAAGTTGGACGTGAGGTAACCCTCGCCGGGTGGGTTCACCGGCGCCGTGACCACGGCGGCCTGGTATTCATTGATTTGAGAGATAGGGAAGGTATAGCCCAGGTAGTCTTCAACCCCGAAATATCAAAAGCGGCGCACGAGGTGGCCGATGGCCTGCGCAATGAGTATGTCATTAAGGTTACCGGCGAAGTCGCTCTACGTCCACCAGGCACGGAAAATCCGAAGTTGCCCACTGGTGAGATAGAGGTTATCGCCAGCGACATTCAGCTTCTCAACACGTCGAAAACTCCACCATTCTACATAAATGAGGATGTAGAAGTTGACGAGAACCTTTTTCTCAAGTATCGCTACCTTCACCTGAGACGTCCCAGGATGAGAGACAACATTCTCCTTCGCCACCGGGTGGAGAAATTCATGCGTGACTTCCTGGATGCCAAGGGCTTCGTTGACATCGAGACGCCTATTTTGATGAAAAGCACTCCGGAAGGAGCTCGTGACTATCTCGTGCCCAGCCGAATTCACCCCGGCAAATTCTATGCTCTGCCCCAGTCTCCTCAGCAACTCAAGCAGCTATTGATGGTAGCTGGCTTTGAAAAATACTACCAGATAGCGCGTTGCTTCCGCGATGAAGATTTGCGCGCTGACCGCCAGCCCGAATTTACACAGCTTGACCTGGAAATGAGTTTTGTAGATGAGGAGGATATACTCAATCTTGTCGAGGAGCTGTTTACCTCTCTAGTGGAAACAGTCAAACCGGAAATGCAAGTGCTGAAACCGTTTCCGCGGCTTTCCTATGCTGAAAGTATGGAGCGTTACGGTACGGATAAGCCAGATGTGCGCTTTGGGCTGGAGATAAGGGACCTATCTGACATTGTCGCCGATTCTGAGTTTGCTGTTTTTCGCTCTGCTATTCAGGGCAGTGGTAAGGTTAAGGGCATATGTTTGCCTGGCTGTGCTGCCTATTCTCATAAACAGCTTGAGGAATTGACTGAACTGGCAAGAACTCACGGAGCCAAAGGACTGATAACACTGGCGTTGCCTTCGGACGACCATGCCAGCTTGGAGCATCTAACGCTGGACGAAGTCAAGTCAGTAGCCGCCAAATACTTAACCATAGATCAGGTAAAAGAGATGGTACAGAAATTTGAAGCCAAGCCAGGCGATCTTGTGGTGATAGTGGCTGGCGAGCCCAACATGGCAAATAGAGTATTGGATGAAGTGCGTAGAGAGATGGGACGGCGTCTTAATTTGATGGATCCTAACTTGCTGGCTTTCGTTTTCATCGTTGGCTATCCTTTGCTAGAGTGGAATAATGAGACAGGTTTGTGGGAACCGATGCATCATCCTTTCACAGCGCCCTATGAAGAAGACATACCCCTGCTTGATAAAGACCCGTCCAAGGTTCGTGCACGTCATTACGACATTGTGTGTAATGGCTACGAACTATCCAGCGGTAGTATCAGAATTCACACTCGCCAGCTTCAGGAAAAAGTATTCCATCTGCTTGGCTATAGCAGCAAAGAGATAGAGGAGCGCTTTGGACATCTTCTGGAAGCTTTAGAGTTCGGAGCGCCACCGCACGGTGGTATTGCTCCGGGTATCGACCGCGTGGTGATGTTGCTGGCGGGGGCAGAAAACATCAGGGAAGTAATTGCTTTTCCCAAGAACCAGGGCGCTGTGGATGTAATGAGCGATGCTCCGGCTCGAGTCTCAGAAGAGCAGCTTGATGAACTGCATCTGAAGCTGAAAGACGAGGCGTTATCGGAGCTTGAGTTGAAAGCAGGCCCTTGAATGGTATAATGATGGATGAGTTAAGAAGATGAAAGTATCTGCGGAGCCAATGGAGAACAGTCAAGTAGCACTTAATGTGGAGATGGAAGCTCCTGAGGTAGATAAGTACCTGGAAAAAGCTTACAATCGGTTGGTCGGTAAGGTCTCCGTTCCCGGTTTTCGCAAAGGAAAAACGCCGCGAGCCATCCTGGAGCGTCACATAGGCAAGGATGCCTTACTCCAGGAAGCACTGGAACTGTTGGTGCCAGAAGTCTATGAAGAAGCTCTGGAGAGCCAGGAAATTGATGCTATTGCCCAACCTCAAATAGAGCTTGTCCAGACTGAGCCGGTAATTTTTAAAGCCATTGTGCCGCTTCGACCCACAGTCAAGCTTGGCGATTATGGGAAGATAAGTATCGAATCTAAGCCGGTAGAAATCAAGGACGAAGAGGTAGAAGCCACTATCGAGCAACTTCGTCAGCAACATGCAGTCTTGCTGCCGGTGGACCGTCCAGTGCAGTTTGGTGATACGGTAACTATCGGTGTGCGAAGTGAGAAGCAGGGTCAGTCTTCTCCGATTGGCAAGGACCTTGTGTATGAAGTAACTAAAGGTGGCCGTTTGCCTCTTCCCGGGTTTCCTGAAGAACTGGAAGGTATGAAGAAGGGCGAGGAGAGAAGTTTCGAGCTTTCTTATCCTTCTGACTATGAAATGAAGGAGCTGGCTGGACACGAGCATTCTTTCAAGGTTACAGCTACCGAAGTAAAGGAGAAAGAGTTACCTGAGATAAATGATGAATTTGCCAAGAGCCTGGGCAGCGAAGATTTGGCTTCGCTGCGAGAGCAGATAGCTACTAACTTGAAAACCAGGGCTGAGGACAGGGCTCGCCTGGAACTTGAACAGAAGGCAGTTGACGCTGCCGTCGAGCTGAGTGAAATGGAGTACCCGCCGGTGTTGGTCGATAGAGAAATCGACCGATTGCTGAATGAAGAGGCAAGGAATTTTCCTGAAGGCATCGCAGGGTTGGAGAACTACCTCAAAAGCCTCGATAAGACGATGGATGACCACCGAGAGGAATTACGTCCGATAGCTGATCGCCTTGTTGTTCGGTCTCTAGTTCTAGAGAAAATAACTGAGGCAGAGAAAAGCGAAGTTGGCACGCCGGAAATAGACGAGGAAATAGACAAGATGGTAAAGCACGCCGGTGAGAAGGCTGAGGAGCTAAGGAACTTGTTCGGCTTACCACAAGCTCGCGAGTCTATCAAGCAGTCTCTAATTACTCGGAAAACCGTGGACCGATTGGTGCAGATAGCCAGTGGCTCAGTTTAATTATCTGATTCTAGGAAGGAGATGGAAAGATGGAGACATTACCTGGAAACATAATTCCGTTCGTCACTGAAACCAGTGCCCGAGGGGAGCGAACCCTCGACATCTACTCGCTGCTGTTGAGGGAGCGGATTATCTTCTTGGGCACACCAATTAATGACCAGATAGCCAATCTGGTTATCGCCCAGCTTCTTTATCTGGAGCGCGAGGACCCGGAGAAGGACATAAATCTTTATGTCCACTGTCCAGGCGGCATTATCAGCGCCGGCCTTGCTATTTACGACACTATACAGTTGGTTCGAGCAGATGTGTCTACAATCTGTGTTGGACTAGCTGCCAGCATGGGTACGCTCATCCTTTGTGCCGGGGCTAAAGGTAAACGCTATGCCTTAGCCAACTCCACGATTCACATGCACCAGGCAGTCGGTGGCGCTCAAGGTCAGGCAGCAGATATTGAGATCGCAGCCCGTGAGATTATGAGAATGCAGGAAAAGATTCGCGGTATCATAGCTAAGCATACCGGGCAGCCAATGGATAAGGTTGCTCATGATACCGACCGAGATTTCTATCTCAGCGCCGAGCAAGCTGTGGAATACGGCATAGTTGACGAGATACTGAGCGGGCCATCAGCCAAAGAGAAAAAAAAGTGACTGCTCATAACTGGTGCCCCGAGCGTTGAAGATATCTCTGGGATAGCTGAGCTAGAGATGGAAGTCCTTTTCTGGCTCCAATTTCACTGATGGCAAAGCCAGCCATTATGTCTCCGAGCAATCCGCATTCCTCGATTGCTTTGCCTTTGAGAAGGCCAAAGAGGAAGCCAGCAGCAAATGCATCTCCAGCGCCCGTAGTCTCTGATTGAGATTCCACGCCTTGTTCTTCAGGCTCAATCTCGTATTCTTGTTCTGCGTCACGGATATAGCCCGTAATGGTCTTAGCTTTGTCTGTGGTAAAACCTTTGCCCAGAGTTACAACAACGATTTGGCAACCCAGATTCAGGCATTCCCGGGCTCCGGCCCTAAACTCTCTACTGGTTAGTCGCTCTATTTCATCACGATTCACCAAGATAACATGGGTTTTCTCAAGCAAAGGAGCCAGGACTTCCAGCCCTTTGGTAACATACAGCATCCCGGGAGCCAGACTAACTCTGACTGACGTCCCCATCTCCTTTACCAACCCCACTTGAAGGTTAAACTGCTTTTCATCGGCGAAGGAGGAGAGATGAACTATTTGGGCCTGGTTCAAATAAGCTAAGGTTATGTCTTGAGAAGCGAGCAGGTTATTGGCCCCGGGAGATACATACAGCGCTCGCCTGCCCAGCTTGTCGCTAAAGCAAATTGTTGACCCTGTCTTCGCATCCTGTTTGACTCGAATTTGGCTGGTATCAACACCAATAGTCTCGAGATTCTGAATGAGCTCTTCCCCATCTTCGTCCCTGCCCACAGCCCCAACAAATCCTGTCTTCACACCTAGCTTAGCCAATCCGTAAATGGTATTAGCCGCTGACCCGCCCGGCACGGCCTCGGAATCTGTCACCAGTTGCTCACCATCA
>JACNFS010000092.1:9379-15713 GCA_014384515.1 Dehalococcoidia bacterium
GCCAGGCGTTTGCCTTTCCCCCAAGCTTCCAATACCGGCAGCAGGTCATCGAGATGTGTGGATGCCAGTCCCATCGTGGAGTAGGGGAGGGCATATTCGTTAGCATTAAAGGCAATCGCCAGACCGCCAGCGTTGTCAACAGCCTGAAGCATCTTGAAATCAGTGATACTGTCGCCGACTACTACCCAGTTGGACAAAGGCTTGTCTTGAGCTTGGGCAAAACGCTCCAGGGCCTCTACCTTGCGCTGTCCACCTACAGGTCTCACCTGCTCCAGAAGCACACCTAAATTGGTCTTTGGCAGCTTCTTAAGGTAGAAATGGTCAAGGTTTTTCTTTATCCAGTCATCATCAATCGACTGCGTATCCAAAATGTTTTTCTCCATTGCTTCCAACAAGCGCAATTCATCTTTAGATAATGTTTGAGAAATCTTATCTAGTGGGAAAGAAGTACAGGCGACATTTTGGGAGAACATATTCAATTTGCGTGTTATATGCAAGGCATATTGCTCATAGCTGGTGCTGATGCAAAATATTTTCCAACCCTGGGTGCTGAGGCGGAAGATGAGTTCGGTAGCCCCGCTGGTCAGAGTTGCCTTTCTTGCCAGTTTAGTAATATCCTCTTCCGTTATCTGGTGATATACCAGAAATGGAGCAATGAGGGCTAAAGTATCACCAGGTTCATAGTCTGGTCTGCCTTCCAGCGTTAGTAAATCATCATAACGACTGATAACTTCGAAAACCTCGCCGCCACCGGGGGAAAGCTTCATAAGCTCATAGGCATTATCCTGGGTAGCCAACGGACCTTCGAGGTCAAAGCAGATTACGTTCATTTCATCCCTACCATTTCTTTTATTTTGTTGCTGAGGTCATATCCGGCTATTGGCTTTCTTTGACTGTCAAATATCTTGCCAGCCTCTATCCTGATTTCGCTTTTGCTGAAAGCTCTCAGCGTTGACACGATGAGCGGAAACTCTCTGGCAAGCCCGTGCTGGCGGATAAGTCGGAATAGTGCGTTGTTTTCGCCCTGTTCCTTCTTTAGTTCGGCTATCGGGCGCCTGCTCATTTCTTGCCAGTATCTATCAAAAGGTTCGCCCGTGATGGGGAAAGTGCAGTAGGTTATCACTGGACCCCTATCCAGTTCCGGGGTGACCAAATGCATCATTACCCCCGATTCTTTGGAGTTGTTCTCTATTAGTGTCCAAATCACCTCTTGCCAGCTACCTTTAGGTCCGCCAGGAGTTGCCGGATGTAGATTGATCATATCATATCTGTAGCACATCTCCTCTCCGACGATAAGCATGTAGCCGGCAAGAACGCAAAGGTCAGCGGAGAATCCCTGAAGCTTTCTCATAATCTCTCTGTCATATTCGAGACGCCACCGAGGTGATGTTTCAACTTTTGCTGTGGCTGCTACATCCTGTGTGGCTTGAAATCGCTTGGAGGAAAGGCAAACAAGCGGAATATGATAGCTATGGACTAGTTCAAAGAATGAGTCGCTGTCTCTTGATTCGCCTGGCTCTCGGTTGCTAAAGACGTAAGCAATCTCGCCTTCGATTTCGCCGCTTTGAATTCTCTCGCATACAACTTGCAGAAGCTGTCTGGCTGCTTCATCCCTGCCGGTGGAAAACCAACCGATAGTCAACAAGGGGACTTCTCCTGAGATAGGTGCTTCCTTAACCTAGTCCAGGTAGTGACAAAGTGACCTAACGGATTTGACCGATGACCGAAGATCTTTCCCTTAGCCAGGGATGTGAGGAATTCATCCTTCCCGTTGAACTCGGGCATCTCAACATAGGCATTGCCAATCTCAGAGGGTCTATGAGCATCGCTACCAGCACTGGCAAGCTTGCCGTATTTATGAGCCAGCCGCCATGCCTTAGATGAGTTGCGTACAGATAAGCTACGGGAATTGAAAACCTCGACAATATCAACCTGTGGCACGATGGTTTCGAAAGCTTTGTCTCTGAAGGCCGACAGCCGCAACGTGTCATAAGGGTGAGGTATGCCTACCAGCCCATCCTGAGCCTTAATTCGAGCTATAGCCTCCTTAATTGGCAATTTGTTAGGAATCTCTTCACTAAGAAACAGCCCCATGATTTCGCCAGAGAGAGTCAGAATTTCCTCAGCAACGATAATGGTGAAGGGAGCCATTTCCTTCAATCTTAGGGCTCCAGCAATGGTGCCATGGTCGGCTATGGCAAGACAGTTGATCCCAACTTCGAGGCAGCGTGCGATTATCTGCTCCAGAGGCGAAGCAGAATCGATAGAATAGGCAGTGTGAACATGAAGGTCGGCTTTTACCAACGATTCAGCTTATCCTCTCCAGATACGCTCCGGTGCGGGTGTCTACCTTGATAGTATCCCCGGTATTTATGAAAAAGGGGACGTGGATAGTGATACCTGTCTCCATCGTAGCCGGCTTACTGCCAGCACTGGCTGTATTTCCCTTGAAGCCGGGGCCTGTCTCCGCAACCTGAAGCTCCACTGACACCGGTAGCTCTATGCCTATAGCCTCGCCCCTGTGAGTTACGATTTGCAGGTTCTGCCCTTCCTTCAAATAGCTCAGCGCCTCGTCGACCATAGATTTATCAAGCGGCATCTGCTCGAAAGTCTCGGTGTCCATGAAATAGTAGAGGCTGCCATCATTATAAAGATATTGGATAGGGCGGCGCTCAAGGAAGGCTCGGGCAAACTTCTGACTGGCTTGAAAAACCCGTTCGGTAGTGTGACCGGCACGAATATCACGAAGCCTTAATCGAACCTGGGCCGAGCCTCGTGCCACTTTGATGTGTTGATAATCGAGGACTTGGTACAGTTGCCCGTCTAGTTCGACGGTGATTCCTTTTTTTAGCTCTCCAGCGTCAATCATCAGACAATTACCTCCCCCTGGATATTCGCTGTTTTCTCTGCCTTGGTCAGGACTTTGAGCTTACCATCCTCCATCACCACTGTGTCCTCGATTCTAATTCCGCCCCAGCCAGCAATATAAATTCCAGGCTCGATAGTGAAAACCATCCCGTCAACTAGCGAATCTA
This sequence comes from Dehalococcoidia bacterium, assembly GCA_014384515.1. Lineage (GTDB taxonomy): Bacteria > Chloroflexota > Dehalococcoidia > GIF9 > UBA5629 > JACNFS01. Next base: position 12,415 of record JACNFS010000092.1, read on the forward strand.
CGGAATTGGGACCGAGCCGTGGGGATTCATGAGCCTCCAGGCCAATGCCGTGTCCCAGACCGTGACCAAAGGCCTCGCTGTAGTTTGCCTGATCGACAACTGTTCGGGCTAGTCGGTCAGCCTGGTCACCACTCATACCAGCTCCAATTGTAGCCAGAGCAGCTAGTTGTGCGCCCAAAACAATATCATAAATTCTAGAAAAAGTCTTGTCTTTTTTGCCCAAGCATAAAGTGCGGCTTAAGTCGCTGCAGTAACCGTCCACCCGGGCCCCCATGTCAATTACGACAGGCTCGCCCCGGAGAATAACTCGCTCGGAGGGTCTGGCATGAGGCAAGGCCGAGTTAGGGCCCGAAGCCACAATGATGTCAAAAGGTATAGTTTCGCTGCCTTCTACTCGGAGGAATTTCTCCAGTTCCCAAGCTATCTGCTTCTCTGTTGCCCCGGGACGGATTATTGATTTAGCATAGTCAAGAGCAATGTCAGCTAGTCTCACCGCCTCAACAATGAATTGTAGTTCCTCTGGTTCCTTTACCGCGCGAAGGGATTCTACCAGACCAGCAGCCGGAATAAGCTGAAGTTGGTAGTGATCATTGCTTGTTCCTTTACATAGCTGATGGTAGGTGGCAAAAGTAATCTGGTCAGCTTCAAAGCCTACTTTCTTGAATCTCGAATCTGAGGCCAATTTGGGCAGCCAACTCGCTATGTCACCTTTGATGTGAATAACGTCAAAATCCGGTGACTCCCTTTTGGCCTGTTCCACATAGCGGAAGTCCACGGCTAAAAGGGCCTTGCTAGCTGAAATGAGCAACCAACCTGTTGAGCCAGTGAATCCCGAAAGGTAACGCTGGTTTTCCGGCTGAGAAACTAGAAGGGCATCAAATTCCTGGTGTGCTAGACTCTGACGCAGCTTTTCAAGTCGGCTCACTCCCAGGTCTCTCCCTTCAGTTCGCCAACCAAAGTTCGCAGCCCAGCAACATATCCCCGCCAGCCCAATCCACTAATCTGGCCTTTGGCGATAGGAGCAATCACTGATTCTGCTCGCCAGTCTTCACGAGCATAAATGTTGGATAGATGTACCTCGATGACTGGCAAGCCGGTGTCAGCTAGAGCGTCTCGCAAAGAAAAGCTGTAGTGGGTAAGCGCCCCGGGATTGATGATTATGCCGTCGGCCTGAGAAGAATGTGTTTGGATGAAGTCGATAATCTTCCCCTCACTGTTGGACTGAAAGCTAACTATATCCACCCCTAGGCGCTCACCTTGCTTTTTTAGCACGGCATCAAGTTGCGGTAATGTTTTATCCCCATAAATGGCTTTATTCCGCTTGCCCAGCATATTAAGATTTGGTCCATTGATAACTAGGATTTTCATACTGCCGCTCCCACTTTCTGTAAATCAGCTAGCCTTCCTTTGTATTCACAGGCTGTGCATTTTGCCCAGCCATCTCGATATGTAATGAGGAGCTTGCCGCATTGGGGGCAAGGCTGAGGAAGCGGCCTGCGGTTGGTAGCAAACTGACATTGTGGGAAGCCGCTGCAGCCGTAAAAGACGCGCTTTTTCTTACTCACCCTTTCTACTAGCTCTCTTCCACATTGGGGACAGGCAACGCCAACTTTGATTAAGAAGGGCATTGTCCTTTTACATTCAGGATAGCCACTGCAGGCCAGGAATTTACCGTAGCGCCCCATCTTTATTAGCATGGGACGACCACAATCAGGGCAGATTTCCTCTGTCATCTTGACAATTCTGATTTTCTCTATCGCTCCGGAAGCTATGCGTAATACTTCTTCGAACGGTGTGTAGAAGCCTCTCAAAACCGACACCCATTCCTTCTTGCCCTGAGCAATCTCATCAAGCTCCTTCTCCAGTCGGGCAGTGAAACTCAGGTCAACGATTTTGGGGAAGTGCTGAGTCAAGAGATCATTGACGACAACCCCCACCACGTCAGGACAAAGCTTACCACTCTCCTTGACCACATAGCCTCTTTCTTGAATAGTGGATAGAATTGGGGCGTAGGTGCTCGGACGCCCGATTCCCTTCTGCTCCAGTGCCTTTATTAATGTAGCTTCAGTATAGCGGGGTGGAGGCTGAGTAAAATGCTGTTCTGGAAAGAGCTGCAGCAATACCAGTTCATCACCTGCTTTCAACTCAGGAAGACGAACAGCCTTTTGGTCTTCATTCTCATCTTCATCTTTTCCCTCGCTGTAGAGAGATATGAAACCCGGGAATTTGATTGTGGAGCTGGTTGCTCTCAGTAGATATTGCTTTTGGGATTCAGAACATTCTGCTTCTACTTCTACAGTGGTAGTGTCAAGCAATGCCGCTGCCATCTGGCTTGCTACCATTCGCTTCCAGATAAGCTCATAAAGCCTGATCTGCTCTGGTTTGAGATAGGCGCCGAGCTGGCCTGGTTCCCGATGAGTTCTCGTCGGCCGAATAGCTTCGTGAGCCTCTTGGGCCCATTTCGCCTTTTTCCCAAAAGAACGCGGCTGAGGAGGTAGGAACTGACTACCATATTTGCTTTTGATGAAGTCTCTAGTCTCGGCTATGGCACTCGCCGCCACACGAGTGGAATCGGTACGCATATAGGTAATAAGCCCCACCGAGCCCTCTTCACCAATGGATATACCTTCATAAAGTTGCTGAGCGATAATCATAGTGCGTTTGGGGGCAAACCGCAGCTTGCGCCAGGCTTCCTGTTGCAGGGTACTGGTGATGAATGGCGGCGCTGGCTGACGAGACGCCTCCTTCATTTGTACCGCCCTGACGGCATAGTCAGCCTTATCTAGTTCAGCTTTGAGTGTGTCGGCTTCCTCCTGACTGGGTATCTCCAGCTTTGTACCATCGGCCAGACCCATAAGTAGTGCTCGGAAACCGGTTTTCTGAGGTTTGGGCAACCTCTTGGTCAGCTCAGCCTCAATAGTCCAGTACTCTGCGGAAACGAAGTTTTCAATCTCTCGCTCGCGGTCAACAACAATCCTCACAGCCGCTGACTGAACCCTGCCAGCCGAGAGCCCTCTCTGCACTTTACGCCATAATAATGGACTTAGCTTGTAGCCAACCAACCTGTCCAAGAGACGACGCGCCTGTTGAGCATCAACCAAATTCATGTCAATAGAACGAGGATTACGAAAAGCCTGCTCCACAGCCTCCTTAGTTATCTCATGAAAGACAACACGACGGATAGGCACCTCGCCCTTATCGAGTTTAGCTGCTTCAATCAAATGCCAGGAAATTGCCTCTCCCTCTCGGTCAGGATCAGTAGCCAGATAAATTGCCGATGCACCGTCAGCCGATTTCTT
>JACNFS010000229.1 GCA_014384515.1 Dehalococcoidia bacterium
CCGCATAGGCTGGGTGAGCGTGAACTACGGCCGAAGCTGATGTCCGTTGATAAATGAAGCGGTGAACTCTCAGTTCCGTCGAGGCTAAGGGTGTAGAGCGGTCATTCTTGTTAATTCCGGTTTCTACGAAGTCGTGTTCTTCAAGGCAACCAAGCATGCTGCTGCGATGGGTAATGAACAGGCGCTCTCCTAGTTTAATACTGAGATTGCCACTGTGAGAGGAGACCAGCCCTCGGCTACAGAGATCACGTCCGACAGCCTGAAACTGCGAAATCAGCATCTGCGTACTTTTACACTAATTCAGCGTTGAAAGTCAAATCAAACGAATTGTGAGTAAACTCGAAGATGCGTTCTTAGTTTTGGTGATAACACCTCGTGACTCATGTCAAATGTCGGCAAGCTTAACTGTTTCTAGGTTGTCTCGACGTCTGTTGTCTGCGGTTCACCGGCGCTAGACAGTACGGCTTGGTTGAGTTTCTTCGTTAAGCGTGACTTACGCCTGGCGGCCGTATTAGGGTGAAATACTCCCTTTTTGGCGGCTCTATCGAGAGCACTTATGGCAACCCCGACCGCCTGCTGTGCTGATTCAAGCTCGTTGGCGAGAATAAGCTTTTCCGCCCGAGTCACATGGGTCTTCGTAGCACTCTTAACCGACGCATTGCGCAGTCGCCTTCTTGCCGCTGCTCGTGCTGCTTTTTGTGCTGATTTGGTTTTGGGCAATCCTGCCTCCTCCTTGTATATATGATTTCAGCGATTAAATAGCGATTACAGCAATTAGATTATGATAACAGCGATTAAAACCTGTATCGTTGTAATCGTGCCTCTCATCGCTGTAATCTTTCTTTATCCTTTATAGTAGGCCTTTCTTAGGAACTAAGACTAGCTTTGGCTTGGGTGGTCCTGGTTGCGCTTATGACACCACGCACACCCTGGATCTTGGATAGTAGTCGAGTTAACTGGGCCATATTCGTGATTTCAAAAGTAGCAAATACCGAAGTGATGTCATCCTGATATGAAGTGCTGATACTTGCTATATTTACTTTCGCATCAGCGACGACGGTAGTTATGTCCCGCAACACTCCTACTCTGTCCCAGGCATCAATTTGGACAGTCACGGGGTAAACCTCCTGGATTTTGCCCCAATTTACCTCGATTAATCGCTCTTTCTCCTCCACGTTATTGATGTTGACACAGTCTCGGCGATGCACGGTAATCCCTTGGCTGCGAGTAATATAGCCAACGATGTCGTTGCCCGGCAAGGGATGACAACAGGTGGCTAGGTGGGTCAGCAAGTCACCGACACCTAAAACCTGAATAGCCGCCGTAGTGGTCTTTTCTGGGGGCGGAGCTTTGGCTATGGCTGGGGGTGATTCTGGCTCGCCGGCTAGCTTAAGCGCCAATTGATGAGGAGTAATGCCACCGTAACCAATAGCTGCCAAGAAATCGTCAAAACTCTCATAGTTGAATAGACGCGCTGTTTCTTCAGAATTGGCTAGGCTTACGCCCAGCCGCTTGAGTTCTCTGTCTAGAGTCTGTTTACCGCGTTCAATGTTTTGGCCTCGCTCTTGCTTCTTAAACCACTGCCGAATTTTCTCGCGAGCGTGGGAAGTTTTGACATAGCCCAAGTCGGGATTGAGCCAATCGAGGCTGGGTCCCTTATTGGCTTTAGTTGTCATAATCTCCACAATATTGCTATTCTTGAGCGCGTAGTTTAATGGCACAAGCTTGCCGTTCACTTTAGCACCGATGCAGCGTTGCCCCAGCTCAGTATGGATTTGATAGGCGAAATCTAGGGGCGTGGCACCCTTGGGCAGAGCTTTTATCTCGCCTTGGGGCGTATAGACAAAGACTTGGTCGATAAAGACTTCTGTCTTGAGCGATTCGAGGAATTCTTCACTGCCAAGTTCACTCTGCCACTCAATGAGCTGGCGCAACCAGGCTATCTTATCCTCAAAGTGCGTATCTTGCTTGGCACGCTCTTTATAGCGCCAGTGGGCTGCTACTCCGTAATCAGCGATTCGGTGCATGTCGTATGTCCGAATTTGTATTTCCAACGGGGTTGTACCTTGACATAGCACTGTGGTATGTAGCGACTGGTATTCGTTGTCTCTAGGGTTAGCAATGAAGTCATTGAACTCTTCAGGAAGAGGATGCCACAGATTATGGATGACCCCCAGAGCTTTGTAGCAATCTGGAATCGCATCCACAAGTATCCGGACGGCCAACAGGTCGTGGATGTCGTCGAAGTCTCTGCCTTGAGCCATATACCTATTCATTTTGTTGTAGATGCTGTAGATATGCTTCGGCCTACCAGCGATTTCTGCCTTTATACCTGCTTTGTCCAATTCTTGCCTCAGTATCTCCGTAATCTTGGCTATGAGGCCCTCGCGTTGTGCCCGGCGACTAGCTACCAGGCGAGCGATTTTGTGGTATTGTCGTGGCTCCAGGTAACGGAAAGCTAGGTCCTCGAGCTGCCACTTTAGTTCCCAAATACCTAAGCGGTGAGCAAGCGGGGCATATATTTCCAGCGTCTCCTGGGCAATGCCGCGCCGCTTCTCTGACGACAGAGCCCCTAGAGTATACATGTTGTGTAATCTATCGGCCAATTTTATGAAGACTACCCTCAGATCCTCGGCCATGGCGATTAGCATCTTTCGCAGGTTCTGAGCTTGAGATTCCCGTTTGCTGGCTTCACCTCTCTGCCAGGACAATTTACTCAATTTGGTAGTCCCGTCCACCAGCTTGCTTACTTCAGAGCCGAATTTAGCCTCAATCTTACTCAAGGGCACCCCGCAATCTTCAGGCACGTCATGGAGCAAAGCTGCTGCCAGAGTGGCGGCATCAAGTTGAAGGTGAGCCAGCGTCATAGCTGTCTGCAGCGGGTGGTCTAAATATGGGTCACCGGATTTACGCACCTGCCCTTGATGAGCATTTAAGGCGAATTCATATGCCGCCTCAACCAAAGCCACTTTCTCAGGAGGCAGGTATTCTTTGACTTTGTTCGTAAGGGAGGTGGCGTCCGTTTCAACCACTGCCATGCTAGTATCATAATGCAAACAAAGGGACTGATGCAAATG
>JACNFS010000178.1 GCA_014384515.1 Dehalococcoidia bacterium
GGAACTACGGTCACAAGAGGGTATAAAAGCTCATCAACTTTGGGAATCTTGACCCAAGAATCATAAATTTCATTTTCGACGTCCGAGATAGCGACAATGTAAGCCCCGCGTGACTTAGCCTCTATAGCGTTGCTCAAGGTTTCACGGAAGGTATAGTCGTCAGGGCAGATTACGGCTACGGGCGTCTCTGGCTCGATAAGGGCTAAAGTGCCATGCTTGAGTTCACCAGCCGGCATACCCTCAGCATGGATGTAGGAGATTTCCTTCAGCTTTAGGGCGCCTTCAGAAGCGATGGCAAAGTTGATTCCTCTGGCGATGTAATAGAAGTCACGTTTGTCCTTCAAATTCCGGCTCAGTTCCTCAAGCTGGTCGTTGTTCCAGCTAATGGCTTTGGTCACTTCATGGCTGACGCTCTTGAGGTCATTAACCGCTTTGTCGAAGGAGTTGACCATGGAAAAGGATAAGAGGTAGAAGACTACTAACTGGCTGAGGAAGGACTTGGTAGCTGCCACACACAGCTCAGGGCCGCAATTAAGGTAGATGACGTGGTGGCTCATTTCAGACAACTGAGACTGGGGCCTATTGATGATAGAAATGACCTGGGCTCCAGCGTCTCTGGCCCTTTGCACTCCCTCGATAACATCGGCCGTCTCACCGCTTTGAGAGACGGCTAAGACAACAGTGTTCTTATCTACAGAGTCAGCGAAGTAATGGAACTCAGAGGCCATAACCACATCACAGAACTTCCTACCGACTTTGGAGAAGAGGTATCTGCCGACTAGAGCTGCATATCTGGAAGTGCCACAAGCGGTGACTATGACTTGGCCAGCCCTGAGAATATCCAGGGCAATCTCGTTGAACAGCTCTCTATCCTGGGTAGCAGCTGCCTCCAGCGTTTGGGGTTGTTCCATTATCTCTTTGAGCATGAAGAACCGGTAGCCCTGCTTATGGCTATCGCCCCATTTTGTGTCGATTTCTCTCGTTTCCTTAGTCAGCTTGTTGCCAGCAGCATCGAGGAACTCGCTCCTGTCTGCTGTGAGCACTACTACTTCAGTGTCTGCCAAAGGCATTACTTGATTGGTTTGTCCTGAGAAAGCCAAAGCATCGCTGGCAGCAAAGTATCCGTGGTTGCCTATGCCAATAGCCAAAGGGCTGCCTTTCCTGGTGCCGACAACTTTGCCTGGGTCGCGGGACGATATGGCCAGGAAAGCGTATGAGCCTTCGAGTTTTGGAGCTATGGCCAAGACCGCTGCCTCGAGGGAACGTCCGTTTTTCATCTCATCTTCGATGAGATGAGGTATGACTTCAGTATCGGTTTCTGAAACGAAGCGATGTCCGCTGCTGACAAGCTGTTGGCGGAGCTCCTGGTAGTTGTCAATTATGCCATTATGGACAATGGCTACTGTTTCAGCAGAGTCGCACTGCGGGTGAGCATTGGCTGGAGTACCACCGCCGTGAGTTGCCCAGCGGGTATGACCGATGGCTATATTACCGGGGAGCGAGCTTAGACTGTGCTTGGCCTCAATTTCATCGAGTTTACCTATGTCTTTTTTAACCAACAACTGCCCATTGGACAGGACAGCGATACCGGCTGAGTCATAGCCGCGGTACTCCACGCGCTTTAGAGCCTCGAAAGTGATTGGAGCTGCTGCTTGTTTGCCACAATAGCCAATGATACCGCACATTTTAGTTGATTAGCCTCTTAAACAAATCCTGCCTTTTTGTCATAGCTACATCTTCTATTATTTTTACCTTGATTGTCAATGCCACCACCGAGCATCATTCTCAAGCCTGCATGGTGAGGTTCTAATCTCGCACTACACATGCCTATCAGACTGCTATGGCAGAGTTACATCAATATAAAGGCGTAATGGCTCTTTATAATAGGGTTCAATCTCGCCATCCTTGTATAGATAAAACTCCACTTTCTGTTTTCCGCCAGCTACTTTAGGGGTAAAACTGACTTTCTCCTCCCATTTCTCTTCATGAGCCAACATGCCGATAGCTGCCTGGCTACTTTTGACATCATCTATGGTAATACCTACCCGATAGCTGGCTGGCTGTTGCTCATGGTTGACTATGCCGATGATTACCTGAGCCGGGTCACCTAATAGTGTCTGCTGGGGGTAGTCCTCGGCCTTGCCTTCTAAGCCCAGGATATAGAATTCGGTGAATTTCTCACCTTGCTTTGGCGTAGCTACAACGTAGATAAGGCAGCCTAATGCTGCCACTATAGCTATGATTAAGGAAATAGATAGGCCTTTATCCAGCTTACTTCCGTTTATCCATTTAGATAGGCTAGCCTTAAAGGTAACGCTGAAGCGGTCGGCTGCGGCCAGTTTTCGCTGCCGATACCAGCCGATAGCTGAGGTAACTACAATGAAAATGGTAATAGAGATGAGTATAGGATAAAGTTTAATGCCCCACGGCGTATAGTTAAGAATCAGCCCGATGAGGGGAACAACAGCGATGCTCAGGCCGAAGCTCAGGGCTAGCCGCTCGGTGCCGCCGAGGCTGTCTCGCTTGGGGAAAAGGGCTGAGAGCAAAGTGTAGCCGGGAAAGAAGATAACAAAAAGGAGGCCAAGAGCAATCCGTAGTGCCCCGCTGGTAAGAGCAACCACAGGAAATAAAAGCAAAGTTATGGCAACTATGGCGAGTAGAATTTTCTGGTTATCAAGTTTCATTGGCTGGTGCGAATTATACATAGATATTGCTTGGCTAGCAATACTAGGGTGTGTTGGTGTTTAGTAGGCGATGGCCTTGGCTAATATCTGCTCAGGGCTTTGTCTTGTTTCCTGCAGCCACTTTGGATAATATAAGCATTGATTGGCTCTTGCAAACTGGTGATGGTTTGTTGGCATATATAAGGCAGGCAAAAGATATCAGGACTATGCCTATCAAAGGAGGTGATTTGAGTTGTGAAGAGATAGGAACGTGCCAAATTGAGCTGGGAATAAGATAACGAGAAAGGAGTGAACTATGATGGCAAGTAGCGAACAACCCATTCTACTGGAGAAACGTGACCAGATTGGATACATCACCTTCAACCGACCGGAAA
>JACNFS010000070.1 GCA_014384515.1 Dehalococcoidia bacterium
TTTGGGCGCAGGCCCTTAGCGGCTTAGCTGAGGTGGTTGAAGGAGAGACTATGGTTGGAGGGGGCAGCCTACCTGGGAGTACGCTTCCGACCAGGCTTGTTGCTGTTGACGGAAGAGGCAAGGGGAAGAGCAAAGCTCATTCATTGGCTCAAAGGCTGCGGCACCAGAATCCACCGGTTATCGGACGCATCAGTGGCGATATGCTCTTTCTTGACCCCAGGTCTGTTCTTCCCGAGAAGGATGACGTCTTGCTCCGGACACTTGGCGATGCAGTTGCCAGCCTCAGGTAGCATGAGTGCAAACCATCCCTCCACTTTTGCTGTGAACTCCATGATGAGAGCGTTTATGCAGGCGTTCCATGCGGGCGCACGGGAGAGACAAATAGGATGTTTGTAATAGGTACCGCCGGTCACATAGACCACGGCAAGTCGGTCCTGGTTCATGCATTAACGGGGATAGACCCTGACCGACTGCGCGAGGAAAAGGAACGGGGCATGACCATCGACCTGGGTTTTGCCTGGCTAAAGCTACCCAGCGGTCGGGATGTCGGGGTCATCGATGTCCCCGGGCATGAGCGTTTCGTCAGGAATATGCTGGCTGGAGTAGGTGGAATCGACCTGGCTCTGCTTATCGTTGCTGCTGACGAGGGGATAATGCCTCAGACCAGAGAACATCTGGCCATACTTGATTTGCTTGACATAAGACGAGGCATTGTGGTCATTACCAAGAAGGACATTGTAGACGAGGAGTTGCTCAGCCTGGTTAAACTGGAGATAGAGGAGCTAATAAGGTCGACTACCCTGTGTGATGCTCCCATTACGGCCGTGTCGGCAATAACTGGACAAGGGTTGCCGGACTTGGTTTCTGCTATCGACCAGCTTCTGATGTCTGCTGAGGCAAGAAGAGATATCGGCAGGCCCAGGCTTCCGGTAGACCGTGCTTTCACCATAGCTGGCTCTGGTACTGTGGTGACCGGAACGTTAATCGATGGCTCGTTATCGGTGGGGGAGGATGTAGAGGTCGTTCCCTCAGGGCTAAAGGCCAGGCTGCGAGGTTTGCAAACGCATAAGGCTCGTCTCGATAGCGCTACTCCGGGCAGCCGGGTGGCGGCTAACCTGGTCGGACTCGCCACTTCTCAATTGGAGCGCGGTGACGTGCTTACCCGTCCCGGTTGGTTAGTGCCTACGACGAGGGTGGATGTAAGGCTCCGCATGCTGTCTGACGTGAAACGTCCTCTACGCCATGGCGCCACTGTTACCTTTTTCACTGGTGCGGCTGAGGTTATGGCGAAGGTTCATCTCTTGGAAAAAGAGGAGCTCAATCCTGGAGATACTACGTGGGCTCAGCTTGCATTGGCCAAGCGCGTGGCGGTGGTCAAGGGTGACCATTTCATAATCCGTTCGCCAATGGATACGTTGGGTGGTGGTAGTATTGTTGGTTCTCACGCCCCGCGACATCGGCGGTTTCGCCCGGGCGTTATTCAAAGCCTGCAGGTCAGGGGAGAGGGTACGGTAGAACAGGTTATGATTGCTACGTTGGAAATGAATCAGCCCTTGGGGTTAGAGTCCCTTTTGGTACAGTGCAATCTATCTGCTGATGATGTGCGTGGGCTGCTGGACGAACTCATTCAACAAGGGAAGGTGGTGGCGATAGGTCGGGGAGATAACCGCCTTCTTTTCACTGGTTCTGGATGGGAGCGTCTGGCTAAGAAAGCAGAAGCTGTAGTAGAAGACTATCATCGAAAATTCCCCACTCGGTCGGGCATGTCCAAAGGGGAATTGAGCAGCAAACTGAGGCTGGCGCCGCATTCCGCGGCCTTACAGAAGCTTTTCGATGCGGGCATTCTGGTGGAAGATGGTGCAGCTGTCCGCCTTGCCTGTTACCAGGTCCAGCTTTCTCAGGACCAGCAGGCAAAAATTGATGCCTTTCTTCGTGATCTGAGCGAGAATCCTTATTCTCCGCCTGGCGAGATAAAGCTCGAACCTGACCTGCTCAACTTGCTGATTGAGCAGCGTAAGGTAGTAAAAGTAGGGGGTGGTGTGGTCTTTTCGGCATCTGCCTATGATGAAATGGTGGCCAGAGTTATTGCCTATCTCAGGCAGCGGGGTAGGGCGACCCTTGCCGAGGTGCGGGACATGCTGGGTACTGGTCGAAAGCATGCCACGGCGCTTCTGGAATACATGGATGAAAAAAAGCTCACCCGCCGCGTCGGCGATGAGCGCGTCCTCAGGTGACTAATCACGCTTTGTGGTGGCGGGAGCGTATGGGAGTCGAACCCACCGAAGACGCTTCTAACGCCTCCCGACGGATTTGAAGTCCGCGAAGCCCACCGGGACCCAAACGCTCCCTCGTTCGTATCTTAACTTCCGGTTGAAGCAGGTTCTGCCTTTTTTCGCCCGGCTAACTTGGATAAAAGTATACCAAACTCATATAGAAAAACGATAGGAACAGCTACCAGGCTTTGATTGACAGGGTCAAAAGTCGGGGTGATGATGGCTCCTAAGATAAAAGCCGCAATATAGGCAAACCGGCGGTATTTTGACAGCCACTCTGGCCTGACGACGCCAATTTTGGTCAAGAAGAACATGATTAGAGGAATCTCGAAGCATATGCCGATCCAGAAAACCAGCCTGGTTAGTACTGAGATATAGTTTCCTATCTTTATCATGGGTTCAGCAACATCGCCGCCGAATGTAAGCAGGAACTTAAAGGCCGGCGGAAGCAGGATAAAGTATGCGAAAACGGCCCCGGCAGCAAACAAAACGAATATCGACGGTAAAAGCACGTAAAGGTAGCCTCTCTCCCGTTTTGTCAAAGCCGGTCGGATGAACATTACCATCTGGTAAATGACAAATGGTAGGACGAGGACCAGTGCACAGTAAAGTGTCACCTTTATGTAGGTGGCCATCATTTCGGTAACCTCGGTGAAAACAATCGGCAGGTCAGGTAGTTGTTCAACGGCCGGACTTGTCAGTATTCCGAAGACAAAGTCCTTGAAACAGTAAGTTATACCGAAGCAGATAACGAGGGCGACAA
>JACNFS010000199.1 GCA_014384515.1 Dehalococcoidia bacterium
AAGCGGCAGGGAGCCAGAGCGGCAATACAGCTCCACCATGTCGGGAGGCAGGCGAAATCCAGCGTCACCGGTCATCAACCGGTCGCTCCCTCATCCATTCCGGCACCAGAACGTGAACTGCCCAGGGAACTTACGCCGTCGGAGATAGCAACGATTGTGGCCCGCTTCGGCGAGGGGGCAGAACGGGCGAAGCGAGCCGGTTTTGATGGTGTGGAGATACATGGTGCCCATGGGTATCTTATTTCGCAGTTCCTCTCGCCGCTGTCGAATCACAGGCAAGATGCTTACGGGGGTGATGTCGAAACAGGGCTAGAGTGCTGCTGGAGGTCATAGAGGCCATCAGGGAAAGGGTGGGGAAGGACTATCCGGTGTGGTGCCGCCTCAGCGCTATGGAGATAGGGGTGGAGGGAGGAATCACGCTGGAGGAGACTCAGGTAGTGGCTCAGCTCGCTGAAAAGGCAAGTGTGGACGCTATCCACGTTTCGGCGCATCTTGTTGGCCCCGGTCGCCGCCCTCCAATGGCACAGCCACCGGGTACGTTTGTGCCCCTGGCCGAGGGGATAAAGAAGGTCGTTTCTGTTCCCGTTATCGCGGTGAGTCGAATCCCCCCCGAACTCGGCGAGAGCGTTCTTCAAGAGGGTAAGGCGGACTTCATCGCCATTGGCAGAGGGCTCCTGGCAGATCCACATATGCTGGAGAAGGTGACATCGGGTAGGGAAGAGGATGTTGCGCCGTGCATATGCTGCATGACCTGTCTTGACAGCGTAACGTGGCGAGACGAAGGAATATGGTGCGTGGTGAACGCTGCTCTTGGAAGAGAGCGGGAGTACGAACTGAAGTCGGCTGAAAAGCCCAAGAAGGTGATTGTGGTCGGTGGTGGGCCCGGTGGCATGGAGGCGGCCAGGGTAGCCTCGCTCAGAGGGCACAAGGTTATCTTGTTCGACGATGGGGATGAACTAGGCGGTCAGTTGCTCGTTGCTTCGAAGCCGCCGTTTAAGGAGACAATCGATACCTTTCGGCAGTATATGGTGGGGCAGGTGGCGAAGTTGGGCGTTGAGTTGCGGTTGGGCGAAAGGTTTACCGTAGACTTGCTTGATGAGCTGAAGCCGGACGCCGTGGTGCTGGCCACAGGTGTGATACCCTTTGTGCCGCAGATACCGGGGATAGAAGGCAAGCAGGTTCTTCTGGTCAGCGAAGTTCTTTTTGGAGCCGAGACCGGGGAGAGGGTGGTCGTAATAGGTGGGGAGCTGGTAGGCTGCGAGACAGCGGTGTACCTGTTACAGCAGGGCAAGAGCGTCACCATCATGATGCGGGGCCCGGAGTTAGCTACCAATGTCAACCCCCTTGTCAGGGTACCTCTCATAGGCAGACTGAAGACCAAGGGTGCTTCAATACTCACCGGAGTTCAGTACGAGGAAATCACCGAGGCTGGTGTTACGGTCAGGACTGAGACGGGAGAAAGGAGGACGGTGGAGGCAGACACCGTGGTGCTGGCGGCTGGTGCCAGGCCTAACACTGACCTTTTGACTTCAGTGGAGGGGAAAGTCGCTCAGGGCTTGCCTGTGGGCGACTGCGTCAAGCCGCGCGGGATAAGGGAGGCAGTCGAGGAAGGCTACCGCGCCGGCCTTACCCTGTAGGCCAACCTGGAGCGCTTTGGCTATGCCGTAGCAATATTCCTAGGGGTGTCTCTAGCGGCAGATCCAAAGAGATGGCCATCCTGCGGCGTGGTTACTCCATGTTCTGGGCGGCAAGGCTCTTCAGGTATTCTGAGCGCTGAGTCAGGGCAGAGATGGCCTTCACGGCGGCCTCGGGCATGGTGAAGGAGGGTATTCCCCGCTTGGCTGCAATGTTCATGCCTTGCCGCTGGTCAATGGGGTTCCCGGGAACTACTACTACCGGCTTTTTCACCTGGTCGCGGATGCTCTCCAGCCGGGACATAAACCATTCATCGTGGAGAGGAGCGTAGCCAATTACGAGGCAAGAGTCTACTACCTGAGAAATGATCTCCAAGCAGGTAGAATAGATGCGGGTTGCCTCAGCGAAGGGAGTCCACACCAGATCCGCAGGGTTTGTCAGGTTTGGCGATGGCGGTATCTTGTCTTTGAGGAAATCACGCAGCTTCTGCTGCACTTCTTCGGGAAAGGGCGAGATGTTGAGTCCTGCCCTGGCACAAGCATCAGCGCTGGCCACTCCTCCACCCCCTGCCTCTATTAACAGTCCCACTTCATTGCCCGTGGGCAGGTAGGGAGAGCTGAAGGCCACCGCAAGATCCATAAGTTCCTCCAGGCTCTGAACGGGAACTATGCCCTTCTGCCGACTTGAGGCCTCAAATACGGCGTAATTACCTGCTAGAGAGCCAGTATGGGAGGCGGCTGCCCTGGCTCCCAACTCGGAGCTACCTCCCTTCCACACAACAATTGGTTTTCTCGGTGAAATCTCCTCCGCCAGTTTCAGGAAGCGTCTGCCTTGCTTCAGGCCCTCAATATAGGCGACAATGACCTTGGTCTCGGGGTCATTGCCAAAATACTCCAAGAAGTCCTCGATAGTGAGGTCGCTCTGATTGCCGATACTTATGACACCGCTGAAACGGAGCCCCCGCTCGTTACCAAGGCGTATCATGTTCTCACCTGTCCAGCCGCTCTGTCCGACAAAAGCTACACCGCCTGGCTCCATGGGTATTCGCTCGTAGGGAACGATGGTATTGATGCCAGCTCGAGGAGAGAACACTCCCATGCAGTTAGGGCCGACTATTCTGACTCCGCTCTTCCCGGCTGCATCCAGTATCTGCTCTTCCAGCCTCTTGCCTTGAGAACCCAATTCACTGAAACCGACACTGTGAACGACAGCAAACTTGGCGCCTTTCTGGGCACACTCAGCCATGACTTGAGGAACGCCTTGAGCCGGTATGGCCATCACCGCCAGATCCAACTCGCCGGGAACATCGAGGACACTTGGATAGCATTTGAGGGACATAATCTCAGATTCCTTGCGATTTATGGGATAGATTGTCCCTCTGTAGCCGTCCTTCAGCAGGC
>JACNFS010000230.1 GCA_014384515.1 Dehalococcoidia bacterium
GCCCTCCATATCGCATAGCATGACCGTAACCTGGTTGCGCTGTCCTTCGATTTCCTCCCTCCGGGCCAGGACCTTCTCGGTGAGCCCTTCAGGAAGACAGCGCTGGATATTTTCCAGTTTTTCCATAAAGGGCAGGTCTTCGGATATTGATTCCGGGGAAACGACCAAATCATGCCCGCATTCCCCGCAGAATCGATATTGAGGAGGATTGGTGGCGCTACACCTGGAACAGATTCTGGCCAGTTTCACCCCGCATTCACCACAAAAGCTAAAGGTATTGGGATTTTCGGCCTGGCACTCTGGGCATTTCATCATTGTTACCCTCCGTCGGAAGCGTTGCAGTATGACTTATCCATTCCCGTGTAGTCGGTATTGTATATCATTACCTTCGACCTGGAGCGCTGCCCCTATGAAAAAGACTTAAGCAAGGCTTCTGTCTGTTCTGCCACTTTCCCCACGTCCATAAATAGGAAGGTAGCCTGGCCATCTACTGCTCGATAGGCCTCTTCGGTACTGCCATATACGTACACATTACCGCGGTAAGCGACCAGTTTCAGCTCCCTCAGAGGATCCTGGTGGTGTTGTCTGAGTTTGTTAAGAGCTTTTCTTATGGCCTGGAGTGACAACCCTGCCTCCTTCAGGCGCATGACAGCAGCGATGCGCACCACGTCGTCAAGAGAATACTTCCGTTTGCGGCCAGCGATGCCACTCGGTTGCACGAAGCCGGTCCAGCTCCAGTAATCCAGTTGCCTGGCTGAAGCTTCTGTTATCCTCATTACCAGGCCTGTGTTGAAAGTTTCCATCTCTGGGCCATCCAACAACAACGTTGTTGTATAACTATAGTCTACCACACACCTTTCACATCCGCAAGTCCTATGGGTAAGAAATGAGTCAAAAAAACTACTTTGGCCATAATCCTGTTCTGGTCTCAAGGTGAATCCATGCAGGATTACTGCCGCCACGGGGGTTGAGGCGGCCTCTCGGGCATTTTAGACACAAATAAGAAGCCCCAAGCGAAAACCTCAGGGCTTCTCTACTGCGTCAACTTTGTGAAAGGACTTAACCGAGGAAGGTGGCCATATTAGTCACATCTGCCCTGATTTTGGGATTCCTATCCATCTTGGGGTTATATTCATGTATTCACGGTAGGCGTCGCCGTACTTCTCAAGGCAAGACCGCTCCTCGGGAATTGCATGAACAAACGAAAGAACTGTATATACAGTCGAAAGCAATAGAAAAACCCACGAGGCCGAAGCTATGCCCACTCCAATAAACATCACCAATTGAGTGACGTACATGGGATGCCTCGAATAACGGTACAGTCCCTTGGTAAGCGGCTCATCATCAATAGGGGTAGTAGCAAAAGTCACTATAACCATCGTGAAAGTAATTGACCCTACTATCGAGATGGGAAGACCTATGTAAAACCACATAGTCCCCAACTGTAATGGCAGGAAAATGGAGTATGCGAAGGTGAGAAGCCAGACTATCCATATAACGGGATGGAGTCTCTTCTGAGTCTCGCCGTGTGGCGCAGGTTGCCCTCTTTCCCTTGCGCTCCTGTGAATTAGCATCAGCAAAGGCATAGGCAAGAAGTTATAAAGCATGAAAATCCAGGCATTCCATATACCTAGTTCGAAAGCTGGTACAAGTGACATTATTTCCCTCGTTCTCTTCTCTTAGTGTCATCAATGCTGGTCCTGGCTCGTGCTAATTGTCAATACCTCAGACTATGAAGCTGAATCTGTGTTTGTGAGAGACATGGACACAGTCTGACCTGCCTGTGTGGGCTATCCAGCGGCCCAAGCATCTGATGCTTAGCCCGAATCTCATCCTGTTTGATGGTTCAATAGGCATCTACCGTTATCGGAACCGAGCTGTCCCCGGGATTCTCGAGATTGCTTCTTCAGCCCAGCCTACTGTAACTTAAGACCTAACGCTTGGTCGATTAAAAGGGACAGCTTTAGGAATGAGGTTCTGGCTTCGCTGACTGTAATATCGTCACTCGGAATCATTCCAAGTAACCTCGACAAATCGGCTATCTGTGCAACGATTTCCTGTTTCAGATTTCCAATGCTTTGTGGTTGTTCCGTTTCCATAATCAGCCCCCTGTTCTTATTGTTACGCACTGGAAAACCAGCGCCGAGGATCAAAGCTAAGAGTGCAAATCAAAAGAGGGCCCTTTCTTAGTGGATAGCGAACAATCGGCTGAGAAGCACAATACAGCATCGTGGTAGACTTCTCCTAATCACCACGAGTCTCAGGCAAAGACCTGGGGCTCTCCGCTAGGCGAGCAGCGCACGCGAGATGACCACCCTTTGGATCTGGTTGGTGCCCTCATAGATCTGGGTTATCTTGGCATCCCTCATCATCCTCTCAACCGGGTGATCCTTGATGTAGCCGTAGCCGCCCATGACCTGCACCGCGTCGGTGGTCACTTTCATCGCGACGTCAGAGGCGAACGTCTTTGATATCGCCGAGAGGTAACTAAGGTTAGGGACCTTATGGTCGATGGCCGATGCGGTCCTGTAGATCATGGCACGTGCTGCCTCGATCTGGATGGCCATGTCGGCGAGCATGAACTGGATCCCCTGCATACTGGCGATGGGCGCCCCAAACTGCACCCTTTCCTTGGCATACTTGACCACATAGTCCAACGCACCCTGGGCGATGCCGACTGCCTGCGCCCCTACCGTAGGCCGGGTACGGTCCAGGGTCATCATAGCATAGGCGAAGCCCCTCCCCTCCTCGCCGAGCAAGTTCTCCTTGGGCACGGGGCAGCCCTCGAAGAGGAGCTCAGCCACCTGGCAGCCTCGAATCCCCATCTTGTCCTCCATCTTGCCAATCGAGAAGCCAGGGGTATCTCGAGGAACGATGAAGGCGGAGATGCCGCGCACTCCTTTCTCCGGGTCTGTCTTGGCGAAGATGGTATAGGTCATGGCGACGCTGCCATTGGTGATGAAGCATTTGGAGCCGTTGAGAATGTATTTGTCTCCCTCCAACCTGGCCACGCTCTCCATGGCACCTGCGTCGG
>JACNFS010000077.1 GCA_014384515.1 Dehalococcoidia bacterium
ATTCTACTGGAGAAACGTGACCAGATTGGATACATCACCTTCAACCGACCGGAAAAGCTAAATGCCATACGCTGGGAAGATTATATTTTGCTCGATGACCTGGTAAATGATTGTGAGAGAGACGACAACGTTAGGGTAATCATTTTGACTGGAAAGGGCAGGGCATTTTCGGCAGGGGATGACATAGAGGGGTACCCCGGATCGGGCGAGGAGAGTGTTATCAAAGGGGACCCGGGGATGGCGTTTATTGTTGAGGGTAAATACTTACAGGCACAGCTTTCTGGATATCAGATACCCTTGCAGAAAACATGCCTGACTCTATTAAACTCTGGGAAGGTCTCGATCGCGGCGGTAAACGGTGTCTGCTGGGCGCCTGAAATCTTGTATGCTATGGATTTCGTGATTGCTGCTGATGTTGCAACATTTGCCCAGGGAGATGTACGTAATGGCCTCTGCCCTGGTGGCGCTTCAACACAAATGTTGCCGCGACTGTTAGGCAGGCGCCGAGCGATCGAGTTTCTCCTTATGGCTGAAGAAATATCGGCGGAAGAGGCTTATAGGATAGGGTTAGTCAACAAGGTAGTTCCCCTTTCTCAACTTATGCCCGAAGCCGAGGCCTTGGCGAAGAAAATGATTGCTCATCCCCTCAGCTCAATTAAATTGGTGAAACAGGCTGTAACCAAGGCCCAGGATTTGCCACTCAGAGAAGGGCTTGAGATAGAGCAATGGTACAGTAGTATCTCGATACAAAGCGAAGCCTTTCAGACCTTCTATCAAGAATTCCTGGCCAGAAAAAAAGCTAAAGGCAAGTGATACTATTTGAACACGTTGATAGGAAGCCGTGCGAATAAGAATCTGTCTGCCTTTTTCTAAACGGTGCAGCCATCGCTATGTAAATATACTTGTTACTGCTTTTCAGAAAACGACATTAATGGAGGTACAAAAATGGTGAATCTTTCTCGATTTTCCCTTGAGGGGAGGGTAGCGCTAGTCTCTGGAGGTAGTCGGGGCATTGGCCGTGCTACTGCTTTGGGACTCGCTGAGGCTGGAGCTGATGTGGTGGTATCCAGCCGGAAATTGCCTGATTTGGAGAAGGTAGCTGATGAAATTAGAGCTTTAGGTAGGAGAGCATTGCCGGTGGCAGCCCATGCTGCCAGAATGGAGGATATAAACAGGCTGGTGGAGACGGTAGTGGCTCAATTTGGCACGATCGACATCCTGGTCAATAATGCCGGCACTAACCCGGCTATGGCCACAGCATTGGATGCAGATGAACGCCTCTGGGATACAATCGTGAACCTGAATCTGAAGGGCCTATACTTCCTCGGCCAAGCAGCAGCCCGGGTAATGAAAGAGCACGGCGGGGGTAAAATAATCAATGTGTCTTCTATCGATGGATACAGACCTGAACACAACGTAGGCATATATTCTATTACCAAGGCTGCTGTTGTAATGGTGACCAAGTCCATGGCTCTTGAACTAGCTCAATATAACATAAGGGTGAATGCCATCGCCCCGGGGCCGGTAAGTACCCGTATGCTTGACTCCCATTGGTTTGCCCTTCCGGAAGAGGAAGCAAGGGCGCAAAAGGCGGACCTGGCGAAGATGGTCCCATTACAGCGTATAGCCGAGCCTGACGAGATGGTCGGTGCCATGATTTATCTGGCGTCTGATGCCTCCAGTTTTGCGACGGGAGAGACTATCGTCATAGATGGGGGAATGCTGCTTAGCTCAGCGCCTTGGGTACATTGATGACATCAGAATATTACCATGCAATCGCCAAAGCTGTAAAAACGATAGCCAAGGCTCTTGGCTTGCTCGTACGCCTGTAGGATGAAGTCGCTGCCGGCGAAGGCTGAGACCAGCATCAGCAGCGTTGACCTGGGTAGATGGAAGTTGGTGATTACGGCGTCTGTTGTGCGAAACTGATATCCAGGCAGGATGAATAAGTTGACCCATCCGGCAAAAGGCTGAATACGTTCGGCTTGAGTTGCGGCCTCGATCAGCCTGACTGTGCTGGTGCCCACCGCTATTATCCGTTTGCCTTCTTTCCTGGTTTGATTGAGTAGCGTGGCGACTTCAGGGCCTAATTCGCCATATTCCTTATGAATTGGGTGGTGGCGTGGGTCGTCAACTCGAACCGGGCGGAAGGTATCGAGGCCGATATGGAGAGTGACAAAGCCAAATCGCACTCCTCTCTGTTGCAACTCATCAAGCAATCTTGGGGTGAAATGGAGCCCGGCAGTTGGTGCTGCCACGCTACCCTTTGTCTTGGCGTAGACCGTTTGATAGCGCTCCGACTCAGCCAACGGGGTATGGATGTAAGGTGGTAGAGGTACTTCTCCTAATTGCTCAAGCAAGCCCTCGTCCGAGACGCGAACAACTCTGATGCCACCTTCACCCCGCTCCAGCACCTCTACCGTAATGCCTTTATTAGTGTCACCGGATTTATCTGTTACATTGATTCTTGACCCAACACCAACCTTCTTACCTGGGCGGACTAGCGTTTCCCAGACATTGTTATCCAAGCGGCGCAGCAGCAGAAGTTCCACCTTGGCAGCGCTGTCACTTTTTTGCCCCAAGAGTCGCGCTGGGATAACTCGGCTGTTATTGAATACCAGGGTATCCCCGCTCTGCAGGTAATTGACGACTTCATGAAAATAGTGGTGTTGTATAGACCCGCTGCTGCGATGAAGAACCATAAGACGGGATCTGTCTCGTGGCTCCACTGGTGTTTGAGCAATAAGCTCGGGAGGCAGGTGATAATCGAAATCGCTGGTTTTCATAAACAGAAGCTGTTTATTTGCTCAGGAAGTGCAGGATGACGTTGATTACTATTGTTAGCAGGATACTCACGATAAGGAAAGTAACGATAGGGAAGTAGAAGGAGAATCCATCTTTCTTTATGATTATATCACCGGGGAGCTTGCCTAGGAACGGGATATGCTGGCTGAAAACCAGTATTAGGCCCAAGATTACTATGGTACCGCCGACTATTAGCAGAATCTTGCCGATTCCTTCCA
>JACNFS010000205.1 GCA_014384515.1 Dehalococcoidia bacterium
ATTGGTTATGCTATGACGCCGTACGGATGGGCGGTGACACCTGAAGCGCTTTACTGGGGACCAAGGTTCTTCTGGGAGAGATACAAGCTCCCTATTATCATCACCGAAAGCGGCATGGCCAATGTTGACTGGGTTTCACTGGATGGTAGGGTTCACGACCCTCAACGAATTGACTTTCTGAATCGTTATCTCCTGAAGTTACAACAGGCGTCCGGCGATGGCGTAGATATTTGCGGCTATTTCCAATGGTCGCTTCTGGATAACTTTGAATGGGCGGAAGGCTACAAGCAGCGCTTTGGACTCGTCTATGTAGATTACCCAACGCAGAAGAGGATACTCAAGGATTCTGCCTACTGGTACAAAGAGGTCATTGCCTCCAACGGGGCTAACTTGGGTGAGCCATAACTGCGTCTAGTGAGATGGGATATGGGTGACAAGCATAACCACAAAGGCCACGTACCTTCGGTCGGCAGCAGGCAGTTGAAAATCGCCTTGGCCATCGTACTGGCAATTATGGCCCTTGAGATCGTAGGTGGCATTCTAAGTAATAGCCTTGCCCTGCTTGGTGACGCTGGGCATATGTTCGTTGATGCTCTAGCTCTGGGGCTCAGCCTGTTTGCCATAACAATAGCTAGGAGGCCAGCAACACGAACCAAGACCTATGGCTATCATCGTGCGGAAATTATGGCGGCTCTTGCCAATGGCACCACCCTGGTTTTGGTTTCTGTCTACATTTTCTATGAAGCCTATCATAGATTCTTGAATCCACCTGTTGTCCACGCTCCACTGATGATAGTGGTGGCCATGGTTGGTCTTGTAGCCAATCTCGCCGGGATACTGCTGTTGAGGGGAGCAAGCCGCGGAAACTTGAACATAAGAGCAGCCTTTTGGCATATT
Source organism: Dehalococcoidia bacterium (assembly GCA_014384515.1). Taxonomy (GTDB): domain Bacteria; phylum Chloroflexota; class Dehalococcoidia; order GIF9; family UBA5629; genus JACNFS01. The sequence continues at coordinate 898 of JACNFS010000205.1, forward strand.
GTCGGTGATACCATATCTTCAGTTGGTGTGATCGTTGCCGGTGTGATTATTTCTGTGACTGGCTGGGCTATTGCTGACCCCCTGATAGCTGTTTTCATTGGTTGTATCATTCTTTGGGGAGCAGTACGGCTGGTCAGCGAATCGGTAAATATCCTTTTGGAGGCAGTTCCTGGACACATTCGGCTCGATAAAGTTGTACAAGTAATCAAGAAAGTCTCGGGTGTAGAGGATGTGCATGATATTCACGTTTGGACCATCACTTCTGGTATGCACGCCCTGAGCGCTCATCTGGTAATTGAGGATCAGACAGTAAGCAGAAGCGGAGAAATCGTGAGGGCAATCAATCATGACTTAGCGGAACATTTCAACATAAGACATACTACACTTCAACTCGAATGCAGGAGTTGCCCAACTGGGTTTATTTGTGAGGTTGACCAATCCGGAGACAAATTGTAAGCGAATTCCTGTTTACTACCGAGGATTGTATAGAGGGCTCCCGAGCATTTTCGAACAGGACACTGCCCTGGGAAAACAGAGGAAGAGGGATATTTGCAAATCCTGAACGTGGCGCTTCCATGCCCAAAAGTGCGAGGTCGTTTGGATATCTTGTGACTAGGTCTGATCAGTCAGTATCGTCTCAACGTGAACCAAGCAGGAATGCAGAGCAGAGCGCGAAGCTGACCTTCAAATAGGCTTGAAATACTCGATATCGTTGATATTCCCCTGGCGCTCATCCCGCCATTTGGCCTCCACTTTCATACCGATCTTGATTTCATTCCTGACCTTCTCAAGGTCTGAGAGGTCAACGCCCCCGATGAAGTGAGATAACGCAGTGTCGGCACCATCCAAATCTATCAATCCTACTATATGAGGCGGTGGCATAGGCTGTCCCGAGAACTCGAAAGTAATCAGCGACCAAGTTCTGACTGTCCCCTTGTCACTTACTTGAACCCACTCGGTAGTGTCCTCGAAGCAACGAGGACAAAACCTCCTGGCCGGCACAAGTACACGATTACACCGGGGGCACTTAGTGCCCATTATCTTCTTATTTTGGAACTCTTCGAAGAATCTAGTAAACACTGGTCCCATCGCCCACCTGTAGGGTAGGCTAATCATCCCCTCCACGATTCTTGATTCCTCTTTTGCCATTTTCTAGACCTCCTTCTTACAACTCACTATCGATAATCATGATGCCATTGAACTGGTTCGGCCCCCCCATGGCATGGGAAAGAGCTGTTTTGGCTCCTGGTATCTGACGCTCACCAGCCCTGCCAGTTACTTGGAGAGCAGCTTCACCAACTCGAATCAGTCCGGTAGCGCCGATAGGATTGGTGCACAAAACGCCTCCTGAAGGGTCACAGGGAAGCTCACCTCCCCTCAATACAACCCCGTCTTCTACCAGTTTGCAGGCCTCTCCCATGTCACAGAAACCAAAACATTCATAGAAGATAAGCTCCTGATAGGTGAAGGGATTATATACTTCCGCAACGTCGAGCTCCTTTCGTGGATCCTTAATACCCGCCATTTTGTACGCTTCCTTCGCCGCAACAATAGCCGATTTCCAGACAACGGCGTCTTTGTCACCTCTGAAGTACTCGTCGCCAGCATAGTGAAGTCCCTTGACCCACGCCGCTTGTTTGGGAAACCCCTTTGCTTTTTCTTCGCTGGCAAAGATAACGGCACAAGCCCCGTCTGAGGAAGGGCAGACATCCATAAGCCGCGTTGGATAGGCAATAATCCGCGATTTCAGAACATCTTCGACGGTAATCTTCATCCTGATATGAGCATAGGGATTATCCAGAGCATTGTCGTGATGATTGACGGAGATGCGGGCTGCTGCCTCCCTCACCCTGTCCTCTGGCAAGTTATATCTATGAGCATACTGAATAGCCTGCATAGTGAAACCTCCTGGAGCCCCACTGGCGAATTGCCTTTGGAAAAAGGGGTCAGCTACCGTGGCCATAGTACCCTGAGGGTCGTTCTCGAACATCTTCTCAGAGCCCACTGCCATTACAACATCAAAAAGCCCCGAAGCTACGTGATAAAAAGCTGAATGGGCAAGGGACATGCCTGTGCTCCCACAAGTAGCCACGCGCATCAATGGCTTACCAAAAGCC
>JACNFS010000085.1 GCA_014384515.1 Dehalococcoidia bacterium
CGGCTTCGGTTAATGCGGAGAGCAAATTAGGTATGGCTGCTGTGGGACCTACATCGATAATGGCATTCTCTTCACCGGAAAACAGGTACGCTCCTATGAATCTCTTGTATCCTGGTATTGGCGGTTGAAGGTTCAAAAGTCTGAGAGTCGGCGTAATAGCGTGTATCTCCATCTCTGCCTGTCTTCACATTCCTGGCCCCGGCGTGTGTCCAAGGTGGGATTCAATTGGGGTATAAAAACAGGATGCCTTAACCTTAGCCGGTTGTCAAGGTGAGGCATGGCCTCTTAATCCCTGAGCGCAGATTCAGAAGGTTCACCTGTTGGGTGACTTCATGGGGACCAACACCAATGCACAACGAGATTGCTTCGTCGCTAACGCTCCTCGCAAAGACAGTTTGGTGTCATTGCGAGCCCTTCCCCCTCTGTCATTCTGAGCGCAGGGAAGAATCTCGCTCAGGGTAGACTCCGCGAAGCAATCTCAGCCAGAATGCTGGGGTTTAGGCGGCCAACTGTAGAATCAACGGATCAACCTGGGCTGGGGGTCGCTGACAACAACAGCTTAGCTACTTAGAGCATCTATTGCCCAGCCGTGCCAACGTTTCTGTCGGCGCACACAGGTCGTCATTCTGGAACAGAGGCTATTTTGATCCCGCGTAAAGAACGGCCAGTATTGTGGTCTTGCTCCCGCCGACAGATTTAACGAGGTGGGGTTGATTCGAATCATAATAGACGGCATCTCCAGAATGGAGAAACTCGATTTGATCGCCGACCTGGACTTTCATTTCTCCCTCGAGAACAAAAAGAAACTCCTGACCGTCATGCGTGGAGAACTCTTCCGTGTCAGTCGGCAACAAGGTCACAATAAAAGGCTCCATCAATCGGTTACCCTTTTCCGGGGCTAAGGATTCGTAAGCGTAGCCATACTGCTCACTCCTCTTTTCTCCGTAGCGAGAGACGGCTTGACGTTGGTCTGTGCGGACCACGGTCATAGGTTTATCAACCCCAGGAGAGATGAAATAGCCCATCTTCATGTCCAGGGCTTTGCCTAGCCTGATCAACTGGCCCAGAGGCGGAGTCATTTGACCTGATTCCATGCGTTTCAGTGTATCCACGTCGATCCCCGTGCGGCTGCTGATGTCCTTGAGGTTAAGCCCACGTGTTTCGCGAGCCTTTCTAATCCGTCCCCCCAAATATCCTCTTTCCCTATCTACCGCCTCAGGCTGTCTGACACGGGATACGTCCGTCAGTAAATCTTCATGCCCTGCGCGTTGCCGCCTAGCCGACCTTGATCTGCCAGTCGTTCCAGCGCCCTCTGCCTCTTTTCCCTTTTTCATCATGCCTCTCCTTCTAGATTGCCCTTCCTGCCACGCCGATATGGCGAGCAATCACGATTCGTAGAATCTCCGACGTTCCCTCGCCGATCTCGAGAAGTCTTTGGTCCCGATATAACCTTTCAATCCTGAAATCCTTCATCAGTCCATAGCCGCCGTGGAGCTGCACAGCGTGGTGAACACACCGGTGCATAACCTCTGAACAATACAGTTTGGCCATGGCCGCCTCCGTAGTTATGGGACGGTCGTTTTCGCGCAGCCAGCAGGCCTTGTAGAGCAAATTCCTGGCGAGCTCAATCTCGAGTGCCATGTCGGCCAACTTGAAAGCGTTGATTTGAAAGGAACTGATGGGCCGCCCAAATTGGATGCGCGAATTGGCGTATTCCAGAGCCACCTCGAAGGCCCCCTGCGAGCCACCAAGCCCCATGGCGCCTATGCTCAGGCGTCCTCCATCCAGGGTGGAAAGCATCTGGTGGAACCCATCCCCTATTCCTCCCAAAAGGTTCTCCTTGGGCACGATACAATCATCGAAGAACAGTTCCCCTGTGTTGGATGCTCGCCACATCATCTTGCCCTTCATCTCCTTGGCTGTCAAACCGTCCGCATCCTTGGGGACGATAAAGCAACTGAGTTCTGGCTTTCCACCCCCTCGCTCCCCGGTCACGGCTTGGACGACGATAACCCCAGTCAGTGGACAAGCTGAGTTGGTGATGAAGATCTTGCTCCCATTAATAACCCAGTGATCTCCCTTAAGCTCGGCTCTGCTTCGAGAGCTTCCAGCATCGGAGCCAGCTTCGGGCTCCGTGAGACCAAAGGCTGCCAGACACTCCCCCGCGCAAAGCTTGGGTAGCCATTCCTCCCTTTGCTTGTCGCTGCCAAAATAGTAGATAGGTCCGATCCCGAGAGAGTTTCCAGCGGCAATGGTAGCGGCTTGGGAACCGTCTACTCTGGCTAGCTCTTCCACCGCGATAATATATGAAATATACCCCATATTCGATCCACCGTATTTCTCCGGGACGAAGCAACCCAGGAGTCCCAATTCGGCCATCTTCCGCGTCAGCTCGATAGAGAACTCCTCCCTTTCATCCAGCTCTTGGGCAACCGGGGCTATCTCATTTTCAGCAAAATCCCGAACGGCCTGACGTGTTAGGTTTTGTTCCTCGGTCAAATCAAAATCCATGGCCCCTCTTTCCCCCGCCTGACCTTATGTTCATCGAGGCTCTTGTGAAGGTCTTGCGCTACCAGAAATGCTTCCGGCATAACCTCACTCCTTGGTCTCCCTAGCCGTAGTTGGAGGCGGCTAACAGTAGCCTGTAGTATATCCCCCCGTTCTAGGATCGTCAAGACGACAGGATTCAACAATATGACGGATTTCCCGGTTCGCCTAGCTTGGTTCCTCATGTGGCTGCCAAAGGCCTAGCAAGCAATTGATAACGTATGCTCTTGACAAATGATTGTTGGCTGCGTAAATTCTCTATGAGCGAGCTAGGCCAAGTATGTGGACGATATACATGCTTCAGCAGGGGCAGGTCGCTTTAGCGCCTCTGCAACAAATGATTGGGGGTGAGACCATGAGTTGGCAGTGGATACTAATAGGCTCAAGCATCCTCGCTATCCTAGCTTTGAGTCTCCTAGCCAGGCCAGTCCGGGTAGGGCTCAAAACCGCGGCTTTGATATTGGATT
>JACNFS010000132.1 GCA_014384515.1 Dehalococcoidia bacterium
ATCCCCACTCTATTCCATATCCCCCTATAGCATATCGCCCTGAGGTTTACAACAGCCACTGCATTTGTCACCGACATAACCCGAAGCGGGTACCTCGGATGTCTCGTGCTGGCGAGCCAGGAACTATCTCTCCAACGCTTCTGTCAACTCGGCGTAGCTTCTCATGGCAGCCGCCTCATCTAGAAAATGCCTGAGCGAAGGGCTTTCGGCCCTGAGTTGCTTCAGATCTTCGTAGATCGGACTAACTGAGGCTGGATCCTGCCCATAGATGCCGTGGAATGCAAAATAGGCCTGGTTCAGCTTCCTGATATAATAACCATGTGCCACAAATTCCTTCCTTCTTTCCTCCATGTAGCGCTCCGCTTGCTCAATCTTTCCCTGAGAAAGATAGCAATCCACAGTCCTGCGCGTCTCCCTCATCTCAGCGTCAAAATCAAACTCCAGGGCAATGCCGTGCGTTTTGACTTCCTCCAGGCCATTGTAATACCTTGCATAGACCTCAGAGCCGATCTCCTCACTGACCATTCCCGCCAGGGTTTCATTCATGGTTGCCACCTCAGGGTCTCGTCTAATGCCAACTGAGTCAAGCAGGTACAGAAAGCCCAGCGGTCTGAAGACAAGGTGTTGGTGAAGCCATTCCTCAACCGCCGTATTGATGGTGTAAGTCAGAGCAGCATCGTCGCTGACTATTGGCGGATAGGTTGCTCCAAAACCTCCAAGCTCAACGACAAGGGAGGACAGGCCTAGTTCGTCAATCTGGGTCTCGACTCTCTCCATCTCCTCCACGCTGAGCTCTTGGCGCAGCATCCGTCTGTCGAGATATACTATCTTCTCTCGCGGCGATATCACCAGCAGATGAGGCGGCTTTTCCAACCTAAATGTGATGGGTGGGAATGCAGATATGCCCTCGTCTGCCAGTACAGTCCGTATTTGAGTGCGCAGTCTTGCTCCCCGATTGGCATCAGGTCCTTTACAAAGCATTTCCTTTGGTAGATAGGACAGCACGTGTAGCTCCCAGGAGACAAAATCAAAGGCGTAAGGCTTGGCTATCTGCTGCAATTGGTGATGGCTGTCTTCTTTCTGAGGCATATTGACAACAAAAAGTAGAACCACACCCGCCAGAGCCACCATAATGCCTAAGAAGACTATCCCCAACCGAGGCAGATTCCGCATGTCTTGTCCCACAAGGTCGCAAAGACTAGCTAGCAAACAATACTTGGCACGAGCATTACACCGCCATTCATTATACCGGTGGCAGCAGCCGGTTGAAAGCCATCGCCGTTGTTGGATGTAGGGGAGATTGACTCTCTGCACGAGTTAACTCCTAAATGATATAATTTCTGCCACCTGCTGATTTTGAAGATATTGCTATTTCACGCAGCCAAATCCACCAAGGCACTTGAAGGCGGAATGGAAGCAACAGAGGAATTCAACCTAGCTGGGCCCTGTGGAATATTCTGCGGGCTGTGCACTAAATATCAGTCGAAGGCGCCAAGTCGCTGCCTGGGCTGCCGCTTGGGTGAGCAGCACTCATGGTGCAGCATATACCGATGCTGCGTAATGAAGAAAGAGTTCACCACTTGCAACGAGTGTGAAGAATACCCCTGTGAAAGGTATGCAAGGAGAGGTTGGTGGAAAGATGTGGAGACTAAGGTCGCCCAAGAGAACCTCGATAGCATCAAGGAAAATGGGATAGAGAGCTGGCTATATGAGCAAAAAGAAAGGCGCCTGACAGTAGAAGAATTGCTCAACAACTACAATGATGGCAGGTCTATGAGCTTCTACTGCTCGGCCTGTACCTTGATGCCCGTCAACCTTATCAACCAAGCGGTAGACGAAATGAAGCAGAGGCTGTCTGATAATCAAATCGATGATTCAGATATAAAAGCTAAGGCAAAAGCGCTTAGAGCAATCATCCAAGACCTGGCTTCGGAGTCAGGTATCGACCTAAAACCCAAGAACAAGCAGGGAGATGGTTGGCAAAGTAGGCCACATCACGAATCTGCTTGTAGCGGGAATCAAGGAGCCCAACCGACGAAGCAATCTCAGAGGAAGGGGGCCAACTGCTAGATTGCTTCACCGAGTTCACCCTCAGTGAGATTCTTCGGTCGCTCCGCTTCCTCAGAATGACAGGTAGGATTGCCAAACACTCATAATGTGCTAAACTTTGGGAGCGTTACTTCGTTTAATATGGAGAAGAAGTTATAATGACCATTCAGGGAGGTAAAGAAATGAACAAGCTACTCAAAATCTCAATGCCAGCGTTGCTAATTCTGGGGCTAATGTTAGGCACAGGCTGTGCTGCGAAGGGGCCAGAAGCAGTAATGGCACCACCAGCACCAGAAGTGGCACCATATGCGGAGTCAGCAGCTCCACCACCGCCAGGAATGATGAAGGAATCTACCGATGAATATCGAACCGGTGGAGGTGAGTATGGCGAGGCAGGCATAGACCGCAAAATCGTGAAGACTGGCTACTTAACTCTAGAGGTAGATGACACAGTCGAGGCTATGAATGGGGTCGCTGCGGTAGCCAAGGAATTGGGCGGCTATGTGGTTTCCTCCAACAAGCGTGAAGACGATAGCACAACCTACGGCACAGTTTCCATTCGAGTTCCGGCTGAGCGCTTCGATGAAGCCTTCGACAGGCTCCGCAAGCTAGCCATAGATGTGCCTTACGAGAGCACCGATAGCCGAGATGTAACTGAAGAGTATACCGACCTGGAAGCTCAACTGCGCAATCTGGAGGCAACCGAAGCTCAGTATCTGGCGCTGCTCGACAAAGCAGAGACAGTGGAAGACATACTAAATGTGCAGCGAGAACTTTCCCATGTACGAGGGGAAATCGAACGGATCAAGGGGCGCATGCAATACCTGGAGCGCACCTCGGATATGTCGCTTATAGAGGTGAACCTACAGGAGACAAAGCCCTTAGGCCAGACCGGCTGGACCGCTCTCCAGACTTTGAAATCGGCGGCGCGTGGCCTCATCACTTTCGGCAGGGTACTGG
>JACNFS010000231.1 GCA_014384515.1 Dehalococcoidia bacterium
ATACGGGGGTGGTGATGAAAGGACAAGTCGTTGCTGAATTGGCTATCATTCCTATAGGCACTGGCGGCGCTGGAGTTAGCCATTATGTTGCCGCATGTCTCGACATACTAGAAGGCAGAAAAGACCTATCTTATCAGCTCACGCCGATGGGGACTATTGTTGAGGGTTCTCTTGACGCAGTCCTTGAGGTGACACGCCAAATGCACGAAGTTCCATTTGAAAAGGGGGCGTCTCGGGTAATTACAACTCTCAAGGTTGATGAGCGTCGGGACAAGCCCTCAACAATGGCCGGTAAAGTAGAATCAGTTTTGAAACTGCGTCCATCGATTAAGACTTGAAATGGTTGACCTCTGTGTCCAATTGGCTCCATTGCACACGCGCGGCCTGCTCCTGGCTAACCCGGTGATAACGGCTGCCGGCACCTTTGGCTATGGCATTGAGTATAGCCAACTTGTTGATATCCAGAGGCTAGGAGCCATCGTTTGCAAAGGCACTACACTCAAGCCTTGGGAAGGCAATCCTCAGCCTCGGCTGGTGGAAACGGCCTCCGGGCTGCTTAATTCCGTGGGTTTGCAGAATATCGGAGTTGAGGCTGTGGTAAAAGACAAAGCTCCCGTTTGGGCAGGCTGGCAGGTTCCGGTTATCGTTAATATCGCGGGCAAAACTGTTGAGGAATATGCAAAGGTTGCTGCCAGGCTAGAAGGAGTTGCCGGCATAAGTGGCATTGAGGTCAACATAAGCTGTCCCAATGTAGCATCTGGCGGGATGGAATTTGGCACTAACCCCAAAGCTGCTGCGGAGGTTACTGCTGCTGTTAAGGCAGTGAGCAGCCTGCCTGTTATGGTGAAACTGAGTCCTAACGTGACTGATATCGGAGAGATTGCCTCGGCGGTAGATGAAGCTGGAGCTGATGCTATAACTCTGATTAACACGGTGAGGGGAATGGCCATCGATGCAAATAGGGACAAGCCTTGCTTGGGTAACATCGTTGGTGGGCTTTCCGGCCCAGCGATCAAGCCAATAGCTCTTTACGCCGTGTATAAGGTTGCCGGGATTGTAGATGTGCCGATAATAGGCTGTGGCGGCATTAGCTGTGCCGGTGATGCTCTAGAGTTTATTATGGCAGGGGCCAGCGCTGTGCAGGTCGGCACGGCTAACTTGACTAACCCTCAGTCTGCTCTTGACGTACTAGAAGGGATTGAGCAGTTCATGAGAGCAAGGGGAATACAGAGTCTGAAAGACATCACCGGAATTGCCAGAGTCTAATGATCTGGCTTAATTCCTCCTGTCGGCAAGCTCCTTCTTAATGAACTCGGCGATGTCATTTGTAGGGGTACCCGGCCCAAAGATAGCTTTTATGCCCATTTGCTGCAAGGTTGAGACATCCTCGTCGGGTATAATGCCACCAGCAACGACCAGCACTTCGGCCATCCCTTTTTCCTTCAGTCCTTCTACGATTGGTGGGAAGAGCTCCAGGTGAGCTCCGGAGAGAATGCTCAGGCCGACGACATTCACATCTTCTTGGACCGCTGCCTCAACTATCATTTCCGGCGTTTGCCGGATTCCAGTATAGATTACTTCCATACCAGCATCTCGGAGAGCTCTGGCAACTACCTTGGCTCCGCGGTCATGACCATCCAGGCCTGGTTTTGCAACGAGAACTCGAATTGTACCTTCTTCCGCCATAGCTTTTCTCCTTATCTAGCTAACAGAGCTTTACCACATTCTAGAGTATGACTCTCGGTGCAGTCTCTCACACCTTTTGCGCTAGCTCAATGAGTACCCCTTTGGTTGACTTGGGATGTATAAAGCCGACCCTACCGGCCAAACCGGGACGGCCTTGCTTATCAATCAATTGGACACCCTTGTCGGCTAATGTGCCAAGCTCCTGGTCAACATTGTCAGTCTCAAGGCAAATATGGTGAATTCCCTCGCCCCGGGTTTCCAGGAATTTACCTACGCCACTTTGTGGGTCGATCGGCTCCAGTAGCTCGATTTCGCCGCCTTCGGCGATAGGTAACAGGGCTGCTTTCACTCCTTGTTCGGGTAGAGTTTCAATCTTGCTCGGCTTGGCGCCAAACAGGTTGTCGTAAAGTTGAAGTGCCTCATCCAGGTTTTTGACTACAACGGCAATGTGGTCGACTTTCTTAATCATTCCTTCTCCTTTAACCTTCTTTAGCGAGGGCTCTGGCAATGGTCATTCGCTGCATTTCTGACGTTCCCTCATAGATTTCGGTTATTTTGGCATCACGCAAGTAGCGCTCTATCGGGTAATCCTTGCAATAGCCGTAGCCGCCGTGAATTTGCATAGCATTGTTGGTAACCATTCTCGATGTTTCAGCGGCATAGACCTTTGCCATAGCTGCTTCCTTTACAAACGGCATATCGTGGTCTTTAAGCCAAGCTGCTCGGTAGGTCAAGAGGCGAGCGGCGTCGATATGCGTTGCCATATCAGCCAGCATCCACTGGATTGCTTGCAAATTAATCAGCGCTTGTCCGAATTGCTGGCGGTCTTTGGCATAAGCAAGGGCGTCATCGAAAGCCGCTTGAGCGATACCCAATGCCTGGGCAGCTACCGTAACCCGGCTGGAATCTATTGCCTCCATAGCTACTCTCAGCCCTCGTCCCTCTTCACCCAAGTGGTTGGCCACTGGTATTTGGCAGTCCTCGAATATCAACTCTGTTGTTGATGAGCCACGGATGCCTAGTTTGTTCTCCTCTTTGCCTACGGAGAAGCCGGGAGTGCCTTTTTCCACAATGAAGGCATTTATGCCGCGGTGCCCCAGTGATTTGTCGGTGGTTGCGAAAACCACAGCAATTTCAGCTTCAGCACCGTTGGTTATGAATATCTTTGTGCCATTGAGAACGTAGCTATCGCCCTGCAACTTGGCTGCGGTTTCCACAGCTCCGGCATCGCTTCCAGCGCCGGACTCAGTCAATGCAAAACAAGCTAGTTTTTCGCCTTTAGCTATAGGAGTGACAAACTTCCGTTTTTGCTCCTC